>CAJOKZ010000012.1 GCA_905235335.1 uncultured Succiniclasticum sp. | reverse complement strand
AGGGAATACTTCGTTGTTGATACCGTACAGGATTACCTGCATAACGCCGGGTTCTTCTACGAAACCGGTCTTGGGGATATTGCCCAACAGGCAGCCAAACGCGATGTTGGACAGCAGCAGCGGCTCGAAGCCTTTGCCGATAGCCAGGTACAACAGTACCAGGCCCACGAGGAGCATGATCACGTGACCGCTGGTCAAGCCCTCGAATCCCGAGTCATTCCAAACAGACTGCAGGGAAACTATGAGTGCGTCCATAAAGAGAATTCCTCCATTCATAAAAATTTGGGATGCACAAAAAAGGTAATGAGACGGTTACCTTAATTGACTGTATGGGGTTTTCAATGTGCAACAGGATAACATTTAATCCTTTAGCAGTAATACTAAAGTGTTTGTATCAAACATAGGACTAAAAAACACTTACAGTATTACTACCTAAATATTACAGCATAAGACCGATAAAGTCAAGGAGTCTTCGATGAATTTATTACAATATTTCAATAACTACGCATATTTATATTATCAATTCTTTTTCTGTTTTTTATGATACCATTTTATACCATTCATTTGATACTTCTACAGGATTACTTCTTGTAAAATTTCATTTAAAAAATAAATGGACTGCAACAAAAGCAGCATAACGCTTCCTTTTGTTACAGTCCTTCCAATTTCAAAATACAGAAACGGATTTATTCAAACCCTTTTGGACAAACCTGCCTCACAGTCTTCTTTTGTCATTTTAACATCTGTTTACTTGAATAAATCCTTAATCTTATTCAGGAACCCTTTTTCTTCCGGATTGATATTATCCTTCGCCACGGTGGCAAAATTCTGCAACGCCGCCTTTTGGCGCTCCGTCAGCTTTGTCGGTACGACAACCTTAATCCGTACCATCTGGTCGCCCCTGCCGGATCCCCTCAGATGCGGGATGCCTTTACCCCGAAGCCGCATTACGCGTCCCGGCTGTGTACCTTCCGGAATTTTCATGACGACCTTACCGTCCAGCGTAGGCACCTCCACTTCCGCGCCCAGCGCCGCCTGGACGATATTGATAGGAACCTCGCAAAAAACATCATTGCCGTCCCGTTCAAAGAATTTATGTGGCTTTACAAACAAATAAACATATAAATCTCCGTTGGGACCTCCTTTTGCACCGGCTGCGCCTTCGCCAGCCACCCGCAGGCGGGAACCATCATCCACACCTGCCGGCACCTTGACCTTCAGGCTCTTCTGTTTCTTTACTGCGCCTTTTCCATGACATTCATGGCACGGATCGGAAATGATCTTCCCTTCCCCGTGGCACTTCGAACAGGGCCGCACGGTCTGCATCTGTCCCAGCATGGTATTCTGCACCACACGAATCTGTCCCGTACCATGGCAGTCCGGGCAGGTTTCTACCTTGGAACCGGGTTCCGCACCGGTTCCCTGGCAATGCTCACATTTTTCATCACGGTACAGGGAAATTTCCTTTTCTATTCCAAAAGCCGCTTCCTCAAAGGTCAGCGTCAAGTCGAACCGAAGGTCGCTGCCACGTTGGGGCCCGCGTTCTGCCTGGTTTCCCCTACGCCCGCCGGCGCCGCCGAAGAACATATCAAAGATATCCTCCATGCCACCGCCGCCAAAACCTCCGCTTCCGAAGCCGCCAAAGCCTTCAAATCCGCCAAACCCGCCGGCGCCTGCACCGGCGCCGCCATTCTCAAAGGCAGCCATACCAAATTGGTCATACTGGGCACGCTTCTGTTCATCGGAAAGGACGCTGTATGCCTCGCTGCATTCCTTGAACTTTTCAGCAGCTTCCGGATTGTCCTTGTTTAAATCAGGATGGTACTTGCGTGCCAGCTTACGATATGCTTTTTTGATATCATCGGTGCTGGCGTCTTTAGCGACGCCGAGCACCTCGTAAAAATCTCTTTTTTCAGCCATTGTATGATCCCATCCCGTTGCTGTTATTTCTTATCGTCAACCACTTCCGCGTCGACTACATCGTCGTCCGGTTTTTTCGCCTCTTCCGCACCCTGGGGGCCGGCGGCGCCTGCATCGCCCTTGCTGGCTTCCGCCTGCTTGTACAGTTCTGCAGACAGTTCATATAACGGTTTGGTCAGGGCCTCGGTAGAGGCTTTGATCTTATCATTGTCACTGCCCTTCAGGTCTGCCTTCAAGGTATCTACGGCAGATTTTACCTTGGCGATCAGGTCGTCTTTGCCTTTTCCTTCCATATCTTTGATGGTCTTTTCTGCCTGGTAAATCAGGGAGTCGGCCTGGTTGCGGACTTCGACGCCTTCCTTGCGTTTCTTGTCCGCTTCGGCATTGGCTTCCGCTTCTTTTACCATACGGTCAACCTCATCCTTGCTCAGGGTGCCGGAAGACGTAATGGTGATCTTCTGTTCCTTGCCGGTGCCCAGATCCTTGGCGCTTACGTTTACGATACCATTGGCATCAATATCGAAAGCAACCTCGATCTTAGGAACCCCGCGGGGCGCCGCCGGGATACCGCCCAGCTCGAAACGGCCCAGGGTCTTGTTATCCGCAGCCATATCGCGTTCACCCTGCAGTACATGGATATCAACCGAAGGCTGGTTATCCGTTGCAGTGGAGAACACCTGTTTCCGGGAAGTCGGAATGGTAGTGTTGCGGTCGATAATGCGGGTGAACACACCGCCCAGGGTTTCAATGCCCAGAGACAACGGGGTAACATCCAGCAGCAGTACATCTTTTACTTCGCCTGCCAGAACACCCGCCTGGATTGCCGCGCCAATTGCAACACATTCGTCCGGGTTTATGTTACGGGTAGGCTCTTTTCCCATCACGCGCTTGATCGCTTCCTGCACCGCTGGGATGCGTGTGGATCCGCCTACCAGGATTACCTTGTCGATCTGACTTACAGACAGTCCTGCATCATTCAGCGCCCGTTTGGTAGGTCCAATGGTCCGCTCTACCAGGTCTGCTGTCATCTCTTCAAATTTAGCGCGGGTCAGATTCATATCCAGATGTTTCGGGCCATCGGCGCCGGCCGTGATAAACGGCAGGTTGATATTAGTGGTCACCATACTGGACAGCTCGATCTTGGCTTTTTCAGCCGCTTCGCGCAGACGCTGCATAGCCATCTTGTCATTGGACAGATCGATGCCGCTTTCTTTCTTAAATTCAGCAACCATCCAGTCCATGATACGGTTATCAAAGTCATCGCCGCCCAGATGGGTATCGCCATTGGTGGCCTTTACTTCAAATACACCGTCACCCAGTTCCAGGATACTGACATCGAACGTGCCGCCGCCCAGGTCATATACCAGGATGGTATGGTCGTCCGTCTTGTCAATACCATACGCCAGGGAAGCTGCTGTCGGCTCATTGATGATGCGCAACACTTCCAGACCGGCAATCTTGCCCGCGTCTTTGGTTGCCTGACGCTGGGAGTCAGAGAAATAGGCAGGAACCGTGATTACGGCCTGCGTAACCGGTTCGCCCAGATATTTCTCCGCATCTGCCTTCAGTTTCTGCAGTATCATGGCAGAAATCTCTTCCGGTGAATATTTTTTATCGCCGATCTCCACACGGTAACCGGCTTCGCCCATGTGCCGTTTAATAGAGCTTACGGTACGGGCCGGATTGGAAACAGCCTGGCGTTTCGCCATCTGGCCTACCAGTATCTGACCGTCTTTAGCAAAGCCAACGACAGAAGGGGTAAGGCGGCTGCCTTCCGGATTTGTGATAACGGTAGGTTCTCCGCCTTCCATTACTGCAACAACAGAGTTCGTAGTTCCTAAATCAATACCAATTACTTTAGACATAATTTTATTCCTCCTTAATTTTTACCTTGCTTAACTAAAACAATGCTACATGTTCAATATATGTGAATTTTACGAGTTAACCTTTAATGAAATCGTGTACACGGGACTTTCCCCGGTATCCGTCACCGTTCAGCGCTTCGCTGCCGGAACGCTATTCGTTGCTGATAACGCGCACCTTGCTGTGCCGTACCACCTTGTCGCGAAGCTGATACCCTTTTTCAAACACCATGTCAATGGTATCTTCTTCCATTTCAGGGTTCTGACCCCGCATAACCGCTTCATGAAAATTCGGGTCAAACTTCCCGCCCAGGGCCGGGATTTCTTTTACTCCCAAATCCTCCAGCGTTTTTACAAACTGTTTCTGAATGCCTGCCATACCTTCCACGACGCTCTGCACATCCGTGGCTTTGGCCGCCGCAGCTTCCGCCCGTTCAAAATTATCCAGGACCTGCAGAAACTTATTGACCACGCTGATGGTCACATACGTTGCCAGCTCTTCCCGCTCCGCTGCATTCCGGCGGCGGAAATTATCAAAATCCGCCTGGAGACGCAGCAGACGGTTTTTGGTTTCCGTCGCTTCTTCCTCTCTGGTTTTCAGCAGGGCCGCCGTAGCTGTCAGTTTGGCCTTTATATCTTCCAACGTTTCTTCCGGGACCGACTCCTGCTTTGTTTCCTCCGCAGTATCTCCTGCCGTCCCTTCCCCGTTTCCGGTTCCCGGGGTTTCCGACTGTTCCGGTGAGCTTCCGGTTACGGTTTCCTCTCCGGTCTGGACGGTTCCGTTCAAACCCTGCTCAACCTCTTCCCGGATTTCTTCTTCACTCTTCCTGTTAAACAACTCTGTTCCTCCTTTTGGATTTCTTGTCTATTCAAACAATCTATATTAATGAAAATTTATTGATAAACTCCGAACACGTAATTTGTGCCCGGTTACCTGCCGTCCTCCTCGCTTCCTGACGGATTCCTTCCAATTTATCGGGAAGCAGGGCCGAGGCAAGTCACTTTGGGTCTTTCAGTATAGTTTCCAGATACTTGTGCAGATAATTCATCACCGCGATGACCTTTCGGTATTCCATCCGCGTAGGCCCCAATACTGCCATGGTCCCTACAATCTGGCCGTTCAGCCGGTAAGTCGCCTGCACCATGCTGCAGTCCTTGATGCCGGTAAATTTGTTCTCACTGCCGATGGTCACCTTCAGGCCGGAGTCGTCCCCTGCGTTCAGGATATCCTTCACCACTTTTTCTTCTTCCAAAATTCCCAGCAGATTTTTCACACGCCCTACATCCTGAAACTCCGGCTGGTTCAGCAGCTGCTTGGCGCCTCCGAGAAACACCTTCTGTTCGCTGTTTTTCGCGGTAATGTTGCTGATGGCTTTCTTCAGGGAAGCCAGCATCACATCATCTTCCGATACAGCGGAGTACACTTCCTGCAACAGGTCACCGGTAATTTCCGTGAGCCTTCTGCCTTCCAGCAGGTTGCTCATCTTGCCGGACAAATACTCCAGTTCGCTGCCGCTCATCCCGGCCGGAATATCGATCAGCCCGTTGTCCATGGCCCCGTCGTCCGTGACGATGCACATGATCGCCTGAGTATCGCTCAGGGGTAAAAACTTCAGGTACTTAAACCGGGCTGTGGAATTTTTATTGGCCAGCACCAGCGAAACATTCTGGGTCATGCGGGACAAAATTTTGGCAGTTGACTTAAAAATGTCATCCATGTTGCGGATGCGTTCTTTATACCAGCTGTTGATCAGCGCCCTGTCGTTTTCCGTCAGCACGCCGGGTTCTTCTTTCATGGAATCCACCATGGAATCTACATACAGACGGTACGCCTGCGCCGAAGGAACACGCCCTGCCGAGGTATGGGGCTGCTCAAGGTAGCCTAACAGTTCCAGATCGCTCATCTCGTTACGGATGGTGGCCGGACTCAATCCCAGGTTATGTTTGCGGGCAATGGTTCGCGAACCCACCGGTTCCGCAGTTTCAATATAATCTTCGATGATGATCTGCAGGATTTTCCGTTTACGGTCGTTTAACATAATCCCACCTCATCCTTGTTCAGGAGACCGTCTTTTCCAGCTAACTCTCCGCCGCGGTCACCAGTCTCCTTGGTCTTTCTAGATTTGTTAGCACTCGCGTATATAGAGTGCTAACATCTTTCACAATGTAAGAATAGCACCGCTTGCAAACAATGTCAATAGTCAAAAAGTAAAATTTTTAAATTTTTTCCGACAATTCACACAAACTTCAAAATTCATGAACATTGCATCCGATCGATCCTGCTCTGCCGTAAAACTCGGTTTTATTTGTAAAACCTCCGTACCTTGCGGTTTCTCCCTTACTTTTTGTATTAAAGGACCGGAGATTTAAAAAAAATTCCAAAGCGGCGGCGAACACAACTCCTGTCAGTTCACCGCCGCTTTTTTAATTTCAGGTTCGTTTCCGCCGAACTTTCACCATTTTTCCAGCAAATTCAGAAACTCCTGCCACCCTTTGCAACCGGGCCTGTCTGGCTTTTCTTTTTCAATCCATTCCTGTGTCGGCATGTCGCATTCCCATTGAATTATTCTTTTTACTTTCCCCTCAAATAAATACCTCAAAGGCCCGGTTGCCGTATCGCATCCCGTACGGCGTCAGGCGCAGCGTTCCAGCCTCGCATTCCGCCATCTTGTTGTCCAGCAATGTTTGGATTTCCTTTCCATACCTTTCCAGTACGTCAACGCCAAACCGCTGCTGAATTATTTGCAGGTTCACGCCGGCAGTCAGGCGCAGGCCCATGATGATGGCTTCGCTGATTTGCGTTTTGCGGTCAAGGGGTTCGGTTTGCCAGAGCGCACGGGTTCCTTTGCCGGCAAAAGCCGGAAGGTTTGATAATCCGTTCTTTGCTTTTTTCTCAGCACGCATGCGAGCAGAAGAAGTATCCGTGCCACACACTATATCTCCCGTGTTTTGTGACACAGACCCTGACATTCCCCACCCTATTATATATTCCTGTACATCTACCGTGTTCGTCCGCCGTTTTCTTCCGTTATACGTACAGGCGCCAACACCAAAGGCCGCGTAAGGTTCGTAATGCCAGTACACCTTATTATGAAGAGATTCCTGACTGGGTTTCGCGTAATTGGAAATTTCATATCGTTTAAACCCGGCCGCAGCCAAAACATCCGTTGTCATTTCGTACATAGTAAAGGAAGCTTCTTCATCCGGCAGCTGAACGTTTCCCGACACAACCAACCGTTCCAACGGAGTTCCTTCTTCTACGATCAGGCTGTAAACAGAAAGGTGCGACAAGCGCAGTTGCAGCATGGAGACCAGCGTGTTGCGGAAAGACTCCGCCGTCTGGCAGGGAATGCCGGACATCAGGTCCGCATTAATACGCCGGAAGCCTGCCTGCTTCGCATCTTCCACTGCCCGCAATGCCTGCTCTGCCGTGTGGATACGTCCCAGCGCCCGCAGTTCAATGTCCTGCAGCGACTGCACGCCTAAACTGATCCGGTCAAAGCCGAGTTCGCGCAGCGCCTTCAACCGGGCCGCATCCACGGTTCCGGGATTGGCTTCAATCGTAGCTTCCGCAGGATTCCTCCACCAGCCGCATTTTTTCAGGCACGCTGCAATTTTTCCGATTTGTTCTGTAGAAAGAACCGTCGGCGTCCCCCCGCCGAAATACACCGTCGCGGTTTCCGCAACCGGAAGCTCACGCTTCGAAGAACGAATTTCAATTTCCCGGCACAGCGCATCTACATACTGCTGCCGCGCTTCTTCCGGGAACCCGGCATAGGACGGGAAATCACAATATAAACATTTTTGCAAACAAAAGGGGGTATGTATATATACCCCCTGGAACTGTTCCCATCTTTTCATATTTATATACCGCTATTTTTTATCCATGCTCAGGATCGCCATAAACGCTTCCTGCGGCAGTTCAACCGTGCCCACCTGCTTCATGCGCTTTTTGCCGGCTTTCTGTTTTTCCAGCAGTTTCCGTTTCCGGGTGATGTCGCCGCCATAGCACTTGGCCAGCACGTCTTTGCGAAGCGCCGCCACATCCTCCCGGGCGATGACCTTGTTGCCGATGGCCGCCTGCACGGGAATGGCAAACTGCTGCCGGGGAATCAGGCTCCTCAACCGTTCCACCAGCCGGCGTCCCTGTACCTGGGCGTTGCCCCGGAAGACGATGGCCGCCAGGGCGTCTACCTGGTCCCCGTTCAGCAGGATATCCACTTTCACCAGGTCGCTGGGCTTATAGCCGGCCAGCTCGTAATCAAGGGATGCATAGCCCCGGCTGCAGCTTTTCAGCCGGTCAAAATAATCGTAAATAATCTCGGACAGGGGCAGGGAATAATGGATCATCACCCGGTCCTCGTCCAGATAGGTCATGTTCTGGTACTCGCCCCGTTTTTCCTGGGACAGTTCCATAACCGCGCCCACATAATCCTTAGGCACAATGATGGTGGCCGTCACGTAAGGCTCCGCTACCTCTGCAATCACCGTTGGGTCAGGAAAGGCAGACGGATTATCCACCAGCTCAATATCTCCATTGGTCCGGGTAATCTGGTATACGACGTTTGGCGCCGTAGTGATCAGGTCAAGTTTGTATTCCCGTTCCAGACGTTCCTTGATGACATCCATATGCAACAGGCCCAGAAACCCGCAACGAAAACCAAATCCCAGCGCAGTAGAGGTTTCGGGCTCAAACAGCAGGGATGCGTCATTCAGCTGAAGTTTCTCCAGGGCGTCACGCAGGTTGTCATAATCCGTATTTTCCACCGGATACAGCCCGCAGAATACCATAGGCGTCGCCTTGCGATACCCGGGAAGCGGATCGTCCGCGGGATGGATGGCATCAGTCACCGTGTCGCCTACCCGCGCCTCGCCAACCGTTTTGATGGCGGCCGCCAGAAAGCCGACTTCACCGGCACTCAGCACATCCACATTAACGGGAGCAGGTTTGAACACACCTACCTCCGTTACTTCATAAGTGGCGCCTGTTGCCATCATCTCGATCTTCATACCTTTTCGGATCGTTCCCTCATAGACGCGCAAATATAAAAGTACGCCTTTGTAGGAATCAAATTTGGAATCAAACACCAGTGCCTTTAATGGTTTATTGTCATCACACACGGGAGCGGGAATCCGTTCCACGATGGCCTCCAGGATATCGTCCACGCCTTCCCCTGTTTTGGCGCTGCACAGTACCGCCTCGCTGGCGTCGATGCCGATGACATCTTCAATTTCTTTACGCACCTTGTCCGGATCAGCGCTGGGCAGGTCGATCTTATTGATCACAGGGATGATCTCCAGATTATTGTCCAGAGCAAGATACGTGTTGGCCAGGGTCTGGGCTTCGATCCCCTGGCTGGCATCAATGACCAGCAGCGCGCCCTCACAAGCGGCCAAAGCCCGGGATACTTCATAATTAAAATCCACATGGCCGGGGGTATCGATGAAATTCAACATATAGTCTTCCCCGTTCCTGGCCCGGTAGATGCTTTGAACGGCCTGGTCCTTGATCGTGATGCCGCGTTCCTTTTCCAGATCCATGGAATCCAGTATCTGTTCTTCCATTTCCCGCTTGGACAAAGTGCCGGTCATTTCAATCAGACGGTCTGCCAGTGTCGATTTACCGTGGTCGATGTGGGCGATGATCGAAAAATTACGGATATGGTCTTTCTGCATAGTCTCTTCAGGCTTGCGCCAATCCTTTCTGTAACTAAATCCTGCATCCGTTCTATAACGATGGGACAGACTGTCTCCCGGGAATTCCTCTCAGAAAAAAACGCAAACCCATCTGTTATTTCCGCAACTATTTTAATATTATATCGCATATTCTTCAATTTGTGAAAAAATATTTCGAATTAGAAGCTATCCTGCCGAAAATCATCTTGCATAAACTAAACTCACGTGGTAAAATGTCATGGTAAAAGTTATTTGTAGGAGGTGAATCCATTGCCTAACATTAAATCTTCAATCCGCAGCGTAAAGACCGATGCAGAACGCCGGGCCAAGAACGCTGCTGAAAAAAGCGCTGTACGCAAAGCTGCCAAAAAAGTAGAAGCAACGGTTGCTGAAGGACAAAAGGCTGAAGCAGAAGCCAAGTTAAAGGCTGCTTCCAGCTTACTGGATAAAGCGGCTCAGAATGGCGTTATTTCTAAAAATGCTGCCGCCCGCAAAAAGTCTAAACTGGCTAAAAAAGTGAACGCTGTTGAATAATCATTTTTTCGTAAAAAATTACCTGCTTACCAAGTAAGCAGGTTTTTTTGTTGGTATTTTTACGTATCAGTATAACCGTCCAACCATTCCTTGCAAACGCAGGTCCCGGCCTTTTGTCATCGTGAGCCGGCTTTTACGGCAACCTCACTTCTTTTCGGCTTCCGCCTTGTTGTTGGCCATGATCCGCTGCAGTTCCTGCATAAAGTTCTGTACATCCGCGAACTGCCGGTAAACCGACGCAAAGCGGACATAGGCGATCTGGTCCGTTTTCTCCAAATGCTCCATCACCAGTTCCCCGATTTCGCGGCTTGTCACTTCCGGCTCCCCTTTCAGGCGGAGCTCCCTTTCGATTTCATGTGCCATATTCTGGATCGTTTCCATGGGAACGGGCCGTTTTTCAAAGGCTTTGATCAGCCCGTTAAATAACTTGGAGCTGTCAAACAGTTCCCTGCGGCCATCTTTTTTATTTACCACAAGCGGCGTTTCTTCGTATTTTTCATAGGTTGTGAACCGCCGGCTACACTGAGGGCACTCCCTGCGGCGGCGGATAGAGGCACCGTTTTCAACAGAACGGGAATCTATCACACGACTGTCTTCAAAAGAACAAAACGGACATTTCATCTGCACACCTCTCTCTCACAGGCGGAACATAAGGAAGCGGCAGTAATACTGCCGCTTAATTCATATAATAATCAGTGTCTCTGCATCCAGGGGGGAAGTTCCGCATCCCCGAACGGACCCGGTTTGATAATCGTACCGGTACCGGCTTTAGAATCGGAGGTTGCCGGTGGAACCGGGGGTTTCGGAGCCGGCGGTTTGGGACGTGCTGTAACATTATTCCCACCAGGGGTCTTCGGTTTTGGAACACCCGTCAGCACCGGATTGCTCCCCCTGAAACCGGTCGCAATCACAGTTACACGGATTTCATCATCCAGGGCTTCATCAATAACAGCGCCAAATATGATATTGGCATCCGGATCCACCGCTTCAGTAATGATATTGGAAGCTTCTGTCACATCAAACAGGGACAAATCCTTGCCGCCGGTAATGTTAAACAGCACACCGTGGGCGCCTTCGATCGTCGCTTCCAGCAACGGGCTCTTGATAGCGGCTTCCGCTGCCGCAACCGCCCCATTGTCCCCTTTTGCAGTTCCAATCCCCATCAGGGCCGAACCTGCATTGGACATGATAGTCTTAACATCTGCAAAGTCAGCATTGATCAGGCCGGGTACGGCGATGAGATCCGAAATACCCTGAACGCCCTGACGAAGCACATCGTCCGCAATACGGAACGCATCCAACATGCTGGTCCTGCGGTCAATGACCTGCAGCAAACGATCATTGGGAATCGTGATCAGCGTGTCCACACGATCTTTTAAATTCGTGATACCCGCTTCCGCCTGATTCATCCTGCGTTTTCCTTCAAAGATAAAGGGCTTCGTCACCACGCCTACTGTCAACGCCCCTGCTTCCTTGGCGCATTCCGCAACAATCGGAGCCGCACCGGTGCCTGTGCCGCCGCCCATGCCAGCCGTCACGAAGACCATGTCCGCGCCTCTTAATTGCTCGGTTAAAATTTCGCGGGACTCTTCCGCTGCCTTTTGGCCGATTTCCGGATTTGCGCCGGCTCCCAAACCTTTGGTCAGTTTTTCCCCGATCTGGATACGGTTCTGGGCTTTAGACAGTAACAGTGCCTGTGCATCGCAGTTGACGGCAATAAATTCAACGCCCTGCAAACCGGATGCAATCATGCGGTTCACCGCATTATTTCCGCCGCCGCCAACCCCGACGACCTTAATCTTAGCCAATGTTTCCGCTGTAATGCCGGAACCAACCGGATCGCTCGTCATATTTTCGAACATATTCTGTATCCCCCTACTTAATAATACTACCTGTAGTTATTATATCATTCAATTTGAAAATTAAAAAGTGAATTATGCCCCTGTTTAAAAAATATTTGCCGTTAAATGCCCTTTTTCCTCCTTTGACACATTGATTTCAAAATTATTTCATAATTTTCCCTTGTATCAAAGTGAAATCCATAACAGTGCCATACCGCACAACACTTTGGAAAATGCGCCGCATACCTGTTACCGCCGGACCCGGTCTTTCACCTTTGCACCGCTTACTTTTTAAGATACAGGCGGCGTATGATCGCCAGGTTGTTAAAGATCCGCGTACCCAGGACAAGGATTACCACCAGATAAAAATCAATATCCATCAGGATCCCCGCATAGCAAAAGAACACAGCTAATGCAATATTCACCAAAAAGCCCGACAGGAATACCGTATTGTCATAATCCCCTTCCATCGCAGCCCGCAACCCGCCAAACGCTGTGTCCAGCCCGGCCACCAATGCCACGGAAAAGTACGGGGCATAAATTTTGGGAATAAACCCCGGCATCAGGATGCCTGCTATAATACCTAAAACCAAACCTGCTGCTGCAAATATCATTGGGCACCTCCGGCACTGCCGCGGGAGGCCTGCTGCCCGCCTGCTGTATCATCCTTTTTTTTCGCGGAACCGCCTGTCCCTGCGGTTCCCGCTTTTCCTTCTGCCGCGTTTCCGGCAGTCTGTTTATCCACTGTTTCTTTCTTTCCCTCATCTGCCACCGGTCTGGCAAACTCAAAGGTCCGGTTGCCCCTAAATGCCGGTATTTTAACCGACTCCGACTGGACCACATCAGCCTGGATTCCCCAGAATTTGAAATTTTCAAGAACCCCGCCCCTCAGTTTCAGCGAACTCTCCAAGGTCTGCGGATTACCGATCGCGGAAATAATAAAAGGTGCGGCCAGCCGTCTTTCATTTACAAGCACGGTAGGTCCTACACAGCGTATCTCGCTGTTCCCAATGAGACGCTGTCCGTTTAATGAGATTGCCTCTGCCCCGGCAGCGCGAAGCTCGTTTATAACACGGAGAAGGTCTTCATCATGGATGATGTAAAGGCTTTTGTTTTCACCGGCCTTGGCTGCCTGCTTGCTGTCGTCCAGGGTCAGGACGATCCCCTTTCCCTCCAGGCTTGTTTCTCCCGCCCGTGCCTTCAGCTCATCCATTTCTTTCTGCGCAGCCCCGGAAATACGGCCGGCCCTAAACTCGTCCAGCTCTTTTGCCAGCTTGTCCCGGTCCGCCTCAACCTCTTTTAAGCGCACCGAGAGCTCTTCCGCCCGCTGCATCGCAACCGTTTGGTACTGACGATGAGACTTCAGCTGCATGGTTATCATAAAGCCCAAAATAATACAGACCAGAAAAATCAGGATCCTGGTATGTTTATTTTTCCCTGTCTCCATTCTTTCCTTCCTCTTTTCCGCAGGATTCCGTCAAGCTCACTGATCCTGCTGTATCAAACGCACAAAAGGCTTGCTGTACTGCAGATCCATATACTGTATCCGCACATTTTTGCCTTTCATCTCGTTAAATACCGTTTTAAATAATTCCGCTTTCCCTGCCAGTTCGTTCACCGGCCCCAGCACCACCGGAAAGCCGTAACGCACGTGAAGGACCAGCTTATTCTCCTTGTCTATGTTCAGGTCCGTAATCTGGTCCCGGGATTCAGGATCCAGCCTGTCCAGAAATTTTAAAATTTCCCGGATCGCATCATTTTCCAACGTATCACCGATAAATGCATTCCCGCAGGCTACCCCGGCCAAACGGGGGATGGACGCATCCCTGATCCCGTCGGTCATATCCATGACCAGCGCGTTCTTATCCAGTTTGGCATAATTTCCGTAATCCGTAATCACATACAACACCGGTTTACGTTCTTTGATATACACATTCAGGACAGAGGGAAAATCATAATGCGCTTCCGCGCTCTCCACCCTTACATCGCCCTGAAGCGCCGTCACAACCCTGCTTTTAGATACCAGAAACAGATTGACGGGTTCCTGTGCCCCGGCCATCTGTAAAATATTTTTCCGGGTAAACTGACTGCTTCCGTGAATCACAATATCCCCGTATGCAAAATCAGGCCTGTGGACATATTTCCAGGCCGCAACAACGAGGGCGGCAAAAATCAGAAGGCCCAAAAGCCACACAGCGTCTTTCAGCCTCTTGCGCCGGTGGTCCTCCTGCAGTTTTTCCTGATAAAAACCCATTGTCCAAGCCTCCAGAATCCGCCGTTCTGTTTCACAGATGAGCCGTTTCCAAAATCATTTCACACAATTCGCCAAAACTTGTTCCTTCCGCTTTTGCCGCATCCGGAACCAAACTGGTAGGCGTCATGCCGGGAACGGTATTCATCTCCAGCAGATAGCAATTCCCGTCTTCCCCAATGATGCAGTCCGTACGGGCCACGCCGGAACAACCCAGCACCTCGTAAGCCTTTACCGAGATGTCCTGAAGGGTACGGGTCACTTCCTCCGGCAGCGGGGCAGGTACCAGATGATCCACCCCCCCTACGGAATACTTGGCATTAAAATCATACCATGCTGCATGGGGTTTAATCAGGACCACAGGCCACACTTTTACAGAACCATCCTTCTGCCTGATCATGCATACCGATGCTTCCTGTCCGGCAATATACGGTTCCACCAGAACCTCTTCATCATACCGGAATGCCAGATCCAAAGCCTTTTGCAGCCCGGAAACTTCACGCTCGATGGTAACCCCCAGGGAACTGCCCTGGGAAACGGGCTTCACAACAACCGGCAGGGAAAATTTATCGGTAATCGCCCTGACCATATCCTGCTTACCGTAATCCTTCCGGTACAGAAAAATATAATCCGGCGTCGGTATGCCGCTGCCCAGGAACACCCTTTTGGCAGTAATCTTATTCATACTTACGGAACTGGCAAGCACGCCGGATCCCGTATACGGAATCTCCATCATCTCCAGCGCGCTCTGCAGCCGTCCGTCCTCACCGAATAAACCATGCACGGCAATAACTACGACGTCTGCACCGCTTTCCTTCACCTGTTCAAAAAAATTATGCGGAACCAGCCGGATTTCCTTTACGTTATAACCTCTTTCCCGCAACGCACCTGCAATCGACCTGCCCGTGGTAAGCGAAATCTGTTCTTCTGCTGATGGACCGCCCATTACGACAGCCACAACCTTGTTCTTGTCCATAATAACCCCATTCTCCGATTTAGACTGTGTGCCCGAAGGCCTTTGGGAACCGCCGGCCAATCCGTCTGCTGAAAGCAGGCCTTCCCTATTTTTCCACTTCACGGAATTCTCTTACCAATTCCTCCCCGATCCGGAATACATCGCCGGCGCCCATGGTTATCACCAGGTCGCCTTCCCTGCAGTTTTTGTAGAGATATTCTTCTACACGGGAAAAACTGTCAATATAGGATACGTCCTGCCCGGTTGTTACCCGGATGGATTCCGCCAGTCCCTGGCTGCTGATACCGGGGATCGGGTTTTCCCCGGCAGAATAAATGTGAGTCAGAATCAGCTTGTCACAGTTGGAAAAACTGTGGCAAAACTCTTCGTAGAGCAGTTTTGTCCGGGTATAACGGTGAGGCTGGAACACACAAATAATACGTTGCGCCCGGGTCTCCTTCGCTGCCTGCAGTGTGGCGCAGATCTCCGTGGGATGATGGGCGTAATCATCGACGATCCAGATGCCGTTTTCTTTTCCCTTCGTCTCAAACCGCCGTTTCGCCCCGGAAAACCCGGCCAGCGCCGCTGCTGCCATATCCGGTGCGATACCCATCAGCGTAGCTGACGCAAAAGCGCCCAGGGAATTTAATACATTATGTCTGCCCGGCACGATCAGATGAATCGTTGTCAGTTTTTTACCATTATGATACAAATCGTAGTCCGTACCATCGACGCTTTGTCGGATATCCCTGGCCTGAAAATCACAGTCATCCGTCAGCCCATATGTCACAAAGGGGCGTTTTGTTTCCCCCGCAAGCCTTCGTACCTTCGCATTGTCCAGACACAAAACGGCAATTCCTCCCTCTTTCATATGGGAAAGATATTCCTTAAAGGCCTCATAAATCTTTTCTTCTGTCCCGTAATGATCCAGATGATCATCTTCTATGTTAGTAATAACCGGAATAAACGGAGTGAATTTCAAAAAAGATCCGTCACTCTCATCCGCTTCGGCCACTACCCATTCGCTTTCCCCGTTACGGGCGTTTCCTCCCAGGGCCGCTACATCGCCCCCGATCACCACCGTAGGATCGATGCCCGCCTGTGCCGCAATCACGCCGATCATGGCGCTGGTGGTCGTTTTACCGTGAGCTCCCGCAACCGCTACACCCTTAACGCCTTCTTTGTTTAAAAGGGCTTTCAGCACATCGCTTCGATGCAAAACAGGAATGTTTTTCTGACGGGCAGCGGCAAGTTCCGGATTACCTGAAGGGATCGCTGTGGAAACCACAACCGCGTCCGCCCCTTCAATCTGGCAATCATCATGTCCCATGTAGACCAGGGCCCCGGCTTCCGCAAGCTCATACGCCATGTGGCCCACCTGCAGGTCGGAACCCGTAATTTCAAAGCCCCGTTTTACCAGCACATACGCAAGCGCACTCATCCCGGCCCCGCCAATACCGATAAAGTGGATATGTCCGTACTTCTCCAACATCTGCTTTACCTCCGCCTTTTATTTGGAATACACCGGTTCTTCCACGGCTGCGCATGCCCCTGTTTTCTTCACTGCAGCCGGAACAACGCGCGCACCCTATGATATTTCAGTTTGTCCGGTTACGTACCAGAGCAACTGCCTGCTTCGCGATTTCCATCGCCGCATCCGGCCGCCCGGCCTTTTGGGCAGCCTGCCGCATCGTCTCCAGATCGTTCCCATGCAGCAGCAGTTTCTCCACCTTCTCCAATAATCTATCGCCGTCAAGTTCCCTGTCGAGGATCACAAGAGCCGCCCCCTGCGCTTCCAGAGCCCTGGCATTGAATTCCTGATGGTTTGCCGTGGCATAGGGAAAGGGAACCAGTATGGAAGGTATCCCTTTGGCCGTCAGTTCCGCCAACCCGATGGCGCCTGCCCGGAACACAGCCATGTCAGCCGCCGCAAGAGCCTGCGGCATATCATACAAATACGGCATTACATGTATGTTAGGCTGAAAGCCCCCGGCCTTTTGTATTTGCCCCGCATACGCTTCATAATTGTTTTTACCGGTCGCATGCAGAACCTGTACATCATCCCTGCCGGATAAATTCTGCTCCAGACGGAACGCCGCCCTGTTTATGGAGGCAGCCCCCAAGCTTCCCCCTGCTATCAGGATCGTCTTCTTATCCCGGTCAAGGCCAAAACACCGCAGCCCTTCTTCCCTTGAATGATTTAAAATTTCTTCCCGTATGGGGTTCCCGGTAAAAACTTTTTCAGCCTTTCCCTTGAAATATTTGCCCGCTTCCCTGTATCCCAGGAAAATTTTATCCACAAAACGGGATAAAATTTTGTTCGTAACCCCGGGCAACGCATTTTGTTCCTGAACGCAGGCGGGTATCCCCTTCAACGCAGCCAGAAATACGATGGGCCCGCAAACATAACCGCCCGTACCAATCACCAGGTGCGGCCGATATTCGTCCAGCAGCCGCTGTGCATCCCGCAGCCCGGTAAACAGTTTGCCTACAGAGCGCAATGTATCCACGCCCAGACTCCGCCGGAATCCCTGCACATCAATAAAATCAATTGGATAACCGGCCCTTGGTACCAGGTCCTTTTCCAGCCCATGGGTCGTTCCCACAAAACGAATCTCCGCCTCAGGGGAAATTTTCTGAATCGTATCTGCAATGGTAAGGGCTGGATATATATGCCCGCCGGTGCCTCCGCCTGACAGGATTATTCTCATTTTTTCTCAGTCTCCCCCTGTCTTTCCAAATCATGCACCAGTTTTTTGAAATAACGGCCCCGCTCGCCCATATCATGGAACATATCATAGGAGGAACAGGCCGGCGACAACAGCACGACCTGGGGCGCCTTTGCCATGGCATGTGCTGCTTCTATAGCGTCCTTGAACGTATCCGTTTTCAAGATATGTTCCACACCGGCTGCCACGGCAGCCTGGTAAAAACGCTCCTTCGCCTCTCCCAGCAGGATCAGCAGATCCGTCTTTTCCCGCACAAGGTTCATCATGGGGGCCAGCGGCGTCATTTTGTCATGGCCTCCTGCCAGCAGGATGATATGTCCGCCGGGGAAGGCTTCCAGTGCCTTGATAACAGAATCGGTGTTTGTCGCCTTGGAATCGTTGTAATACGGAACACCGTTAATGGAAGCTACATATTCGATGCGGTGCTCCACTCCTTTAAAATCCAAAAGAGTGCGGCGCATATCCTCCGGCGTCACCCCGGCAAAAAATCCGCCGGCAATAGCTGCCAGCACGTTTTCTTCATTATGAGCGCCAAAGATCTGCAGTTCGCTTTTATGGCAAATCTCCGCCTCCGTCTTCTTCCATTTTACAAAAAAACTGCCGTCCTTCATGTACACGCCTTCCGGCAGGACCGATTTCCTGCTGAAATAGCAAAGGGTTCCTTTAGAATATTTGCCCCACGTGCGCACTTCCGGATCGTCATAATTTAAAACAGTGACCTGCCTGTTCGTCTGGTTCACGAAGACATTTCGCTTGCAACGGGCGTATTCGTCCATCGTCTTGTGCCGCTCCATGTGATCCGGCGTCAGATTCAGTACCACCGCCACATCTGGACAGAAGTCCTTTATCCCTTCCATCTGATAGCTGGAGACCTCTGCAGCCACCCAGCTGTCTTTATCCAGTCCTTTTACCTCTTTGGAAAGGGCAAACCCGATGTTTCCTCCCACAGCGGTCTTTACCGGCAGTGTCTTCAGCATCTCGCCCACAATCGTAGTGGTGGTCGTCTTACCGTTGGTCCCGGTAATGGCCACCATGTGTCCCGGATAGTTCCGCCAGGCCAGCTCCACTTCCCCGATCACTTCCACGCCCCTGTCCATCGCTTTTTGCAGCACAGGCAGCGTGAAGGGGACCGCAGGGGACAGGATCACCTGCTGTACCTCTGCCAGTACGTCTTCTATATTCCCACACACAAAACCGCCGCCGCCGACAGCCAGCGTATCCGCCAGTTCCGGCTCCAGTTCCTTCGGCGTATCGTCATACAGAAAGACCGTCTTTCCGGCACCCGCCAGTTCCGCAGCAGCACCCTTTCCGCTGATGCCGGCGCCAAATACCATTACCCGTTGTATAGAAGACATGTTACATGCCACCCTTTCCCATAAGCCACAGCCAAAGAGCCAACAGGCAGAACACGAAGCTGGCCACCGTAAATACGGCAACCACTTTCGTCTCCTTCCATCCGCCCAGTTCAAAATGATGGTGCACAGGGGTCATGCGGAAAATTCGCTTTCCGCCCGTGCGCCTAAAGTATGCTACCTGAATGATGACCGACAGGGCTTCCAGCACATACACACCGCCAAGCAGCACAAGGAGTATCTCCGTATGCGTAAGAAGCGCCAGCGCCGCCACGGCGCCACCCAAAGCAAGGGATCCGGTGTCTCCCATAAACACCTTTGCCGGATGATGATTCCATACCAAAAAGCCCAGACAGCTGCCGAGAACAGCCATGGCGAAGAGGCACAGGTCTCCTTCCCCTGCCTGCCACGAAATCAAAGCATAAACCGCCATGACCGGCACGCTGACCGAAGATACCAGGCCGTCCAGCCCGTCTGTCAGGTTCACCGCATTGGTGGTACCCACCAGCAGGATCAGGACCAACACATAGTACAGCCAGCCGGCCTGAATCACAACAGAAGTCCCGGGAATCCACAGCGCGGTCCCGGATGCCCCGGCATGCTGCTCCGCGTAAAAAATATATGCCAAAGCAATGGCAACCTGCAGCGCGAGTTTCTGCTTCGCGGTCAGGCCCAGGTTCCGTTTCATGACGACCTTGATGTAATCATCAAGAAATCCGATTACCGCATGCCCGAAGGTCAATACAAATGTAATAGCAACCAGCGGGGTAAAATGGTTCCATATCACCATGGAAACAAGCAGGCCGCACAGCATCATGATCCCGCCCATCGTCGGCGTCCCGCTCTTTTTCATATGACTGGCCGGTCCTACATCCCGGATGCTCTGCCCGAACTTTAATTTATGAAGAGCCGGTATCATGACCGGTCCCAGTGCCGCACATACAACCAGGGATGTTACCATCGCTCCCAGGGCTTGCAGGCCCGTTATCTCCATTCTGCGCACCAGACTTTCCGCTATCAGATTCGGAAAAGAGCCGGTCTGTCTGCCCCTTTCCCGTTTATTTCACCATACCATATTACGGCATCCCCCCTGCAGGAATGATTTCTGCAAGTTACCGTTGATGGTTTATTCCCGACCAGACCTTACTGTTTCAGGTCATTCCTTACTTTTAAAAACAAGATCGATAATTCCTGCTACCTGCATGGAATGAGATCCTTTCAACAGGACAATGTCGCCTGGCCGCAAAACCTCTTTCAGTTTCACCGCCGCCCCCTGCCTGTCCGCAAAATGATAAGCCGGTACGCCTCCGGCCGCGGCAGTCTCTATAGCCGCCCGTGTCTCCTGCCCATACCCGATCAGGATATCAGTTCCCAATTCCACCGCCATACGCCCCACGCTTTGATGGGCCTCCGCCGCTGTATTCCCCAGTTCCAGCATATCAGCCACCACGGCAATAGTACGGCAGGGCGGCGGGGCGCTTTTCTTCAGCCTTTCCAGGGTGGCAAAGGCAGCCTCCATGGAGGCAGGACTGGCATTGTAGGCGTCATTGACCACCGTATAGCTGCCAAAGCGCAACAGTTCCTGACGGCTTCCCGTCAAAACCGTCTCCGCCAAAGCAACTTTCATATTATTTAATTTTACACCAAAATGCAATCCTACTGCAATAGCAGATAAGGCATTCATCACATTATGTTCCCCGATCTGCGGAATAAAAAAAGATTCCCTTTCGGTTCCTGTCCTGCATACGAAACGGCTTCCGTCCGCCCCAATCTCCACCTGTTCCGCCTGCACATCATCTTCCTCCCTAAGGCCGAACCAGGCAACCCCTGTGGTAAGCTTCTTTTCCATATTTCGAACCCTGGGCAGGTCCCCGTTCAGCACGGCAAACCCATCCTCCGGCAGATCCTCCAAAATCTCGCTTTTCGCCCTGGCAATATTGTCCAGGCTCCCCAACTCGCCCACATGGGTGGACCCCACATTGGAAATCACGGCCACATCCGGCCTGGCGATTGCGCACATTGACCGGATCTGTCCCAAGGCCCGCATGCCCATTTCCACCACTGCGATTTCCGTATCCGGACGAATGGCCAAAAGCGTACGGGGCAGGCCTATCTCGTTATTAAAGTTCGCCTGAGTCTTAACTACACGATATTTTGCAGAAAGCACCGCCGCCACCATATCCTTGGTAGATGTTTTTCCATTGGAACCAGTGATCGCCACTACTTTCAGATCTGGAAAACCCATACGGTAGGCATGAGCAATATCCTGATAGGCTTTCAGGGTATCCGCTACATAAATGACAGGCACGGTCTCCGGCACATCCACCGGTTGCGACACGACAATACCGGCCGCCCCGTTTTCCACGGCTTTTCCTGCATAGGCATGCCCGTCAAAGGTTTCCCCCTTCAGCGCAATAAACAACTCGCCACGGGCAATGGTCCTTGTATCCGTATTCACACCCGTAAATTCCGGATTCCCCGAATAACCGCACCGTCCTCCGACAGCCTCTTTCACAGCCTGTAACGTAATCATGCCCGTTTCTCCTTCCAATACGATTCCACTACTTCCTTATCGTCAAAATGAATTGTCCTGTCCTTCAGAATCTGGTAATTTTCATGTCCCTTGCCCGCGATCATGATCACATCCTGCTCCCCTGCATGGGCCAGGGCATACTCAATGGCCGCCTTCCGGTCTGCGATGCGGGTCACGGTCTTTCCTTCCGGTACCGGTTTCAGCGCTGTCTCAATCTGGTCGATAATCTTTTCCGGATCCTCGCTGCGGGGATTATCGGATGTCACAACCACATCATCCGCCAGGCGCAGGGCGATCGCCCCCATGATCGGCCGCTTCTTGTTGTCCCTGTCGCCGCCACAGCCGAACACCGTCCAAAGACGACCTTTCGTAATCAAACGGGCCGTGTTCAGCACATTTTCCAGCCCGTCCGGGGTGTGGGCATAGTCCACGATAACCGTATAAGGCTGACCCGCTTCCACCAGCTGAAACCGCCCCGGCACACCGGTGAAACCGTTCAGCACCTTTTCAATCTCCGCCTTGCCTATCTTTTCCGCCAGCAGTGCCCCTACAGCGCACATGACATTATATACGTTAAATATCCCTGTGATCTTCAGCTGCAGATCCATCTCTCCCACAGGAGTGTGCAGGCACAGGTGCATCCCCCTCGCCTCTACTTCATACGAAACGGGATAAATATCATTACCGTGTCCCATGCCATATGTCAGATACGGCACACCGGTCCGCCCTTCGATGATCCGGCTGGCGGGTTCATCCGCATTGAACACAGCGGTTTTGTTCGGTTTATCTCCTTCCGCCAGATGCTCAAACAGAAGACTCTTTGCATCCCGGTAGGCTTCCATGGTCTTATGGAAGTCCAGATGATCTTCCGTGATATTGGTGAGCACTGCCGTGTCATATTCAATACCGGCCACCCTGCCCAGCGCCAGCGCATGGGAGGATACCTCCATCACCACATACCGGCAACCTGCTTCTTTCATCCGGTACAAAAACTTTTGCAGGTCCACCACGTCCGGGGTCGTATTATGGGAAACGACGGCTTCCCCGCCAATCAGCACATGAATGGTACCGATCATGCCGCATTTATACCCTGCTCTCTCCAGCACCTGCCGGATAATATTAGTGCTGGTGGTTTTTCCGTTGGTCCCTGTCACCCCGATCATGCGCATGGTCTTTCCCGGATAGTCGAAAAAGAATGGCACCACGATTTCCATGGCAGAACGCACATCCTGTACCTGCAGAAGCGTCATCCCCTCCGGCAGGGTATCGGGAACATCTTCCACCAGGGCCGCCACAGCACCGCCTTCCGCCGCCTTTGCCAAAAATTTATGACCGTCCGCATGAACCCCTTTCAGCGCGACAAACAGGCTTCCCGGCTGCACCTCACGGGAATCAGCCGTAATATCCGTAATCCATTTATCCGTTGTTCCAAAGACCTTTACATCCGTAAGCAGACCAGCCAGCTGCTGTAGTTTTTTCCTCATAACGTTCTCCTCCTTTTCGGATATCCCTGAAGGAAAGGCAATGCGCCACATATACGTTCGCCCTGATTTTATCCCCGTAAAGCGAAAGGGCAGCCCGAACAGGCTGCCTCTCAAAATCTTTTTTTCTTTCCGACACAAAATTTTAAAAGGCTATGATAAGTGCAAGACCTGATCCGCATCTCTTCTTACAATAACCTATTGATGTACCGCTTTTACATATATATTGCTTCGCGCAACCTTCATCCCCAACTGCTTTTCCGCAATCGAGGTGATGCGCTCCGGTCCTTTCAGCTGATCCACCTCAATCTTCAGCTCGGCATTTTTCGCAATCAGCTGGGATTCCTGTGTCTGCAGTTTGATCAGATGATTGCCCGCCGATACCAGGGCAGCGCTGCGCATCACGGTTGCGAAGTACATGCCCAGCACCAACGCTGCGGTCACGAACAGACGGCGCCGGAACAATTTATAGTTTGGTTTGTGCGCACGGCGGGGCCGGGCCCCAGGCTGGACGGGCTGCTCCCGTTCCGGCTGCGCCCACTGCTCCTCGTAGTCATACTTCCTTGCTAACATTTCATTCTTCCTGCTTTCTTCTATATCATTTATTACGATACATCCCTTTCCGCTGTATCTTCCGAATACGTTTCCGGAAAGGATGTGTGCCAATTTACAATTTTTCCGCGTAACGTAACCGTGCGCTTCTGGCCCGGGGATTTGCCGCTATCTCGGCATCGTCCGGCAACAGGCTGCCCGGTTTTTTTATCACCGGCTTCCGACCGCATATGCAAGGCATATGGGGCGGGCAGGTACATCCCTTTGCCAGTTGGGCCAGCTTCTGTTTCACGATCCTGTCCTCCAGGGACTGGAACGTAATGACACCGACCCGTCCCCCCGGCTCCAGTGCTTCGATCGCATCTTCCAGCACCGGGTCCAGGATGTTCAGTTCATCATTCACTTCGATCCGCAATGCCTGGAACGTCCGTTTCGCAGGGTGGGGGCCATCCTTACGAGCCCCTTTCGGAATCGCCTTCTTGATGACATCTACCAGCTCTTCCGTGGTATGCAGCGGCTTTTTCTTCCGCTCCGCCACGATAAACTGCGCAATACGCTTTGCCCAGCGCTCTTCGCCGTACCGCCAAATCAACCCGGCCAGCGCCTCCTCGCTGTACGTGTTCACAATCGTATCCGCCGTCAGCTGCGCTTCCCGGTCCATCCGCATGTCCAACGGTCCCCCGTGCATATAAGAAAATCCCCGTTCTGGCGTATCCAGCTGATACGAAGATACCCCCAGGTCGAACAGGATGCCGGTCACATGATTCACGTCCAGCCCCCGCAATACTTCTTTTAACTGCCGGAAATTCGCTTTGACGATATCCACCCGGCACCTTGTTTCTTTCAGCCGCGCTGCCGCGGCTGCCAAAGCGTCATCATCCTGATCTATCCCGATCAGCCGTCCTTTTTCCGAAAGACAGGAAACGATGGCGGCGGAATGGCCGGCACCGCCCAGGGTGCAATCCACATAAATGCCGTCCGGATCTGTCACGATCCAGTCTACACAAGGCTGCAGCAAAACGCTCACATGTCCGAATTCCATAAGCGCCTCATCAAATATCCAGATCCAAATCGTCCAGACCTTCGTCAATCATCCGAGCCGCAGCCTCATCCCTTGCCTTCCACTGCTCGGCGGACCAAATTTCCACTTTATCTCCCACGCCCACGATGACCGTGTCTTTTAAGATGTTAGCATATTCACGAAGAGCTGAGCTCAAGAGAACGCGGCCCTGCTTGTCACAGGCGAATTCATCTGCGCCGGAAAAGAAAATCCGCTTGATTTCCCGGTATTTTTTCTGCCCCATGGAAAGTGCGTTCAGTTTTTCAGAAAAGATCTTCCACTGTTCCTCGTCATATATCATCAGGCAATGGTCAAAACCCCTGCAGATGTAAAAACGCTTGCCCAGCGGCTCCCTGAGTTTGGCAGGAATGAAGAGACGACCCTTGTCGTCTAACGAATGCCGGTATTCACCTAAAAACATCTTCTTCACCCCTTTTACCCACTTTTCACCACTTTCCTCCATTATACAGGCAAGTTTTTTATTTTGCAACACTTTTACAGGGATTTTTTCCGAAATTTTCCACAATGTTGAAAAAAATTTAAAATCCTATCATGCCCCTTTTTCTTTTTCGCCAACAATGCTATAATATGTTTGCAATAGTAACAGAAATGCGATGCATTTCCCGTCACGGCGTTTCTGCGGATATATGAACCGAACCACAGACCGACTGCCGGGGCTTACTGATTTTATTTTTACGAGGTGAATACTATGGAATTCAACGATGCCACAAAAACTACCCTTGACGAAATCACTGCTGATACCAATATTATTGAAGCGGTGCAGGCACATCCCGAAATCATGCAGGTTTTTGCCGATTACGGCCTGGGCTCATGGCCGCCCAGTTCGAGACCATAGGTGAGGGCGCCGGTGCGCACGGCCTGGATGTCCCTGCCTTGATCAAGGATATCAACGACTGCATCAAAGCAAACGCATAAAAAAGAATAAAGCAATCAACCATACACTTACGAAACAACGAAAGTAATTGTGAGATAAAACACAAAGTTTCCAAAAAAAGCACCCCCAACTTAAAAAAACAAGTTGGGGGTAAAATTTTGCCTAAAATTCCTTAACTTACGACATTGCGTCAGACCAGTATCTTTTTTACCGAAAAACTTACTGCTAATCGCTAATAATCTTAATTTCGCCACTGTCGGCATCGCGCACAAGCGCTACATCAGCGGAATTATTGTAATCCACCAGGCCGTACCGGTCGTAGTAAGCAATTTTGCCGTGACCGTTACGAATCTGTTCTGGCAGATCCTTGCCTGCCGTAACCGTGCCAAAATAGGCTATGATACCTGAACCGGTATGAGCCTTCACGTTGCGTCCCGCAGACACATCCCTGCCGTACAAAATATTCCCTCTGACCGCGTCTGCTATTACATCACGCCCTGCATTGACAATTCCCAGATAGATAATGTTCCCATCCTGGGTAATCTTTGCTATTACATCACGCCCTGCATTGACAGAATCTGCATAGACAATGTTCCCATTCCCCATGGTAGCAGTCACATCCCTGCCGGCTTTCACATTGCCTTCATACCAGATCCAGCCATTCCCTGCCTCCGCAGTCACATTACCGCGGAGGGCTTCCACAGTGCCGTCGTAGTAAATCGTGCCATCCGAAACAGTCGCCTTTACGGTGCCGCCGGCTTTCGTAGTCCCGTTATAGACGACATCGCCTTTTCCTTTCACGGTACTG
>CAJOKZ010000011.1 GCA_905235335.1 uncultured Succiniclasticum sp. | reverse complement strand
ATATGATCGTCCGGCCTGATACCGTCTGAATATGCGCCGCGCTGTGAAGATGGCGACAGCCGGGCAATTTTATTTTTCAATAATTTCACCGGTGGCGTATTGTCAAGGCGGAACTTTCGCGTTAGAATTAACTAACATATAATGTATAAACAATACAGCTGTTGAGAGGGGAAATCTATTTATGAATAATAACAAGAATAACGGCGACAACGGAAAGCGTCCTCTTTATTATTATTATATTTTGGCGCTGGTCGTGCTGATGCTGCTGAATACCCACGTATTCCCCGCATTGTTCAAGACAAAGGTGTCAGAGCTGCCTTACAGCACGTTTATCCAGATGATGGATGAAGGCAAGTTCGGCAAGGTGGAGATCAGTGACAAACGGATCGCGGCTACCGCCAAGGATCCGGAGGACAAAAAGATTTATGTGACCGGACGTGTCGAGGATAACCAGCTGGTGGAGAAACTGACCAAGAGCCAGGTGGAATTTTCCCAGGTCATCCCACGGGAAAGCGGTCCGCTGGAAAGTTTCTTTTTGACCTGGATACTGCCGCTTCTGTTCTTCTTCATCGTGGGGCAGCTGCTGATGCGCTATATGAGCGGGAAGGGCATCGGCGGCATGGGGAACTTCGGCAAGAGCAACGCCAAGGTGTACATGCAGGCCCAGACCGGCGTTACCTTTGCGGATGTGGCAGGCCAGGACGAGGCAAAAGAAGCGCTGGTGGAACTTGTGGACTTCCTGCATAATCCCGGAAAATATTCCGCCATCGGCGCCACCATGCCGAAAGGCGCCCTGTTGGTGGGACCTCCCGGTACCGGCAAGACGTTGATGGCCAAGGCTATCGCTGGGGAAGCGAAGGTACCTTTCTTCAGCATTTCCGGTTCTGAATTTATTGAGATGTTCGTAGGTATGGGTGCGGCCCGTGTCCGTGACCTGTTCAAGGAAGCCCAGAAGAAGGCTCCCTGTATCGTCTTTATCGATGAAATCGACGCTATCGGCAAGAAGCGCGACAGCGGCGCTTTTGGCAGCAACGATGAACGGGAACAGACTTTGAACCAGCTGCTGTCCGAGATGGACGGCTTTGACGGGAGCAAGGGCGTCATCATTCTGGCGGCCACCAACCGTCCGGAATCGTTGGACGCCGCCCTGCTGCGCCCGGGCCGGTTTGACCGCCGTATCCCGGTAGAGCTGCCGGACCTGAACGGCCGTGAGGCGATCCTGAAAGTGCATGCCAAGGACGTAAGGATGCAGGACGATGTGGATCTGAAGAAGATCGCACGCTCCACTCCCGGTGCCAGCGGCGCGGAGCTGGCCAACATTATTAATGAGGCGGCCCTCTGCGCGGTGCGGAACCATCGGGACAAGGTAACCAATACGGATCTGGAACAGGCGGTGGATATTATCATTGCGGGCTACCAGCGCAAGAGCATGGTCATCTCCGAGGAGGAGAAGAAAAATACGGCCTATCATGAGATCGGGCATGCCCTGGTAGCTGCCAGCCAGACGCACAGCGCGCCGGTGGAGAAGATCACCATCATCCCCCATACCAACGGATCCCTGGGTTATACCATGCAGGTGGATGAGCAGGAGAAGGTCAATTATACCAAGGAAGACCTGTTCACGAAGATCGTGACATTTACCGGCGGCCGGGCGGCGGAAGAAGTGGTGTTCAACCACATGACTGCCGGGGCCTCCAACGATATAGAGCAGGCTACCCGTCTGGCCAGGGCCATGGTAACACGGTTCGGCATGACGGAAGAGTTCGGCATGATGGGGATGGAGACGATCCAGAACGCCTACCTGGGCGGCGACGCCACCCTGACCTGCAGCGAGACCACTTTGGCAAAAGTGGACCTGAAGGTGATGGAAATCATCAAAGAAGCCCATCAGAAGGCGTTGGATATCCTGCGGGATCATCGGGAAGATCTGGACCGGCTGGCTGCGTTCCTGCTGGAAAAGGAAACCATCACCGGTGTGGAATTCATGGCGATCCTGAACAACGAAGACCCGGAGGAGGCGGTCCGTAAAGCGGCAGAAGATATGGAAGCCCGCAATGCGGAACAGCGGGTGAAGGATGAGGAAAAGGCCCGCCGGGAAGCGGAGGACCTGGCCGCCAAACAGGCTCTGTGGACAGCAGGCTCTGCAACGGCCGGTACGGCTGCGCCCGGAGCGAAGGAAAGCGCGCCGGGAACCGCGGGGAAGGATGACCCTGCCGACAACACAAATGCCGGAGGCGCAGACCCGGAATAAAAGAAAAAGTTCTGCGAAGAAGAGGAGACCATCATGACAAAATCAAAAGTGTATTTCACAGACTTCCACATGCCTTACGGCGGCGACCCGCTGCCGGTAAAACTGGCCAAGCTGATGAAAAAGGCCGGATTTAATTCCATTGATTTTAAAGATAAATTTGTGGCTGTCAAGATGCATTTCGGGGAAGCCGGCAACCTTGCCTTCCTGCGTCCCAATTATGCCAAGGTAGTCGTGGATATGGTGAAGGCCGCAGGCGGCCGTCCGTTTTTGACGGACTGCAACACCTTATATGTGGGCAGCCGCAAGCATGCCCTGGAGCATCTGGATACAGCTTATCTCAACGGTTTCAATCCCCTGTGCACCGGCTGCCATGTCATCATCGCAGACGGACTGAAGGGTACGGACGAAGCGCTGCTGCCGGTTCCCAACGGGGAAGTGCTGAAAGAGGCGAAGATCGGGAAGGCTCTGGCGGATGCGGATATCATTATCTCCCTGACACATTTCAAAGGTCATGAGATGGCCGGGTTCGGGGGCGCCATCAAAAATATCGGTATGGGCGGCGGCAGCCGGGCCGGCAAGATGGAACAGCACAGCAACGGCAAGGTGGCTGTGGATCATGATAAATGCGTGGGGTGCGGGCGCTGTGTAAATATCTGCGCCCATGGCGCGCCCTGCATTACGGACCGGAAGAGCACTATCGATACCGGTAAGTGCGTGGGCTGCGGACGCTGCCTGGCCCTTTGTCCGACGGACGCAATCGCGCCCGTGTCCTGGCAGGCGGCTACCACCTTCAACAAAAAGATGGCGGAATATGCGGCGGCTGTTGTCAACGGAAAGCCCCAGTTCCACATCAGCCTGATCGTGGATGTTTCGCCCAACTGCGACTGTCATTCGGAAAACGATGTGCCTATCGTACCGGATATCGGCATGTTGGCTTCCACGGATATGGTTGCCCTGGATCAGGCCTGCGCCGATCTTGTCAATGAGGCGGAACCCTGTCCCGGATCCCAGCTGTACAAAAATATCCGTAAGGATCCGGAAGCGGCCAAGGGGGACGATTTCTTCCACATCACAACCCCGGACTCCGACTGGAAGACCTGTCTGGAACACGCGGAAAAAATTGGGATCGGTACACGGGAATATGAGCTGATTAAGTGACGGCGTCAGGCAGGCGCCGGCGCTTCCTGTCCTGCAAAATAGGGGACGGCAAGGCGATTCCCTGCTAATTTCATATATGTTCAGATCCTCCCCGGTCTGCGGATCGGGGAGTTTTTTCGCGGAACGGAAAAAACATACAATTATAATTTTTGCGCAGTATTTCAAAATTGATTGTTATATGCTAAAATAAATATAGGTTTTGTATACAGTATTATTTTTTGTCACAGGATATATAAGGGACTAAGATGAAACTGACTGAGACTGCCTGCGCGAAGATAAATCTGGGGTTGGATGTTCTGGGTCTGCGGCCGGACCGGTACCACGAGGTGGCCATGGTTATGCAGAGCATCAGCTTGGCGGATACGGTGACCATTACGGACAGCCCGGAGCTGCAGGTGACGACGGACTTGCCGGGACTGGAGGGAGGACCTTCCAACCTGGCATATAAAGCGGCCGTGCTGATGGGCGAATATGCCCACCGGAAACCGCGGGTGCATATCCATATTGAAAAAAAGATATTCCTGACGGCCGGCCTGGCGGGGGGAAGCGCGGATGCAGCAGCGGTTCTCCGGGGGCTGAACCGCTACTGGGAACTTGGCCTGCCGGTGGGAAAGCTGGAACGGCTGGGAGCGAAGATCGGGTCGGATATCCCGTTCTGTGTGGCAGGGGGCACGGCCCTGGCTACCGGGCGGGGTGAAATACTGAGGACGCTGCCGGATCTGCCGGACCTGTTCCTGATACTGGCAAAGCCGCAAAAGGAAATTTCCACTTCCTGGGCATACAGGGAGTTTGACAAGCAGAAAAATGTGGTCCATCCGGATATAGACGGTATGGTGCAGGCTGCGGAGGCCGGTGACACGAAAGGGGTGCTGCGGCGCTGCGGCAATGTGCTGGAGCCGGTGGCGGCGGGTGCCTGCCCGGCGATTTCGGAGATTCGGCAGCGAATGCTTCTGGGCGGGGCAGAACCTGTGCTGATGAGCGGCAGCGGGCCCACCGTATTCGGATTTGTAAAAGACGGAGAAGAAGGCAGAAAAATTGCCGCGATGCTGGATTCAATGCATGTGGAGACAGCAGTGGCGCAACTGACGGGGAGGAAGAAGGTATGAGCGGTCACCTGGAACAAATTCGGCTGGATAGTTACAAACCATTACGTGAACTGGTCTGTGAGCATATCCGGGAGGCGATTATCAATGGGGTCTTCGCGCCGGGAGAACGGCTGATGGAGATTCAGATGGCAGATGAGATGGGCGTCAGCCGCACACCTGTGCGGGAGGCGATCCGCAAGCTGGAGATGGAAGGCTTTGTGGTGATGATTCCCCGGCGGGGCACCTATGTGTCCAATATGTCCATCAAGGATATCAATGATGTGTACGAGATCCGCATCAGCTTGGATATCCTTGCGGCGGGACTGGCGGCTGAGAGGATCAGCGATGAGGAGCTGGAGGAGCTGCAGCGTCTTCTGGTGAAGGTTGGCCGTGCTATCGAGGAAAACGATATGGCCAGGGTGGTGGAAGCGGATATCGAATTCCACGATGTGCTGTACAAAGCCAGCCGCAATGAACGGCTCCGTAACATCATCAACAACCTGCGGGAGCAGATCACTGTGATCCGCGGCGTATCCATGCGGTATCCCGGACGGTTGAAGGATACCCAGGAGGAGCACCGGCGCCTGGTGGAGAGCATTGCGGCCAGAAACGTGGAGAAGAGCCAGGAGATGGCCCGGATCCATCTGGAAAATGCGGAAAAGACGCTGATGGCGGCCATGTCCGAGCGGAAAGAAAATACGGATCTCAGCAGGTTTGGAGCAAAGGATTGAGCCCCGGAAAATCAGGGTCTGCGCTTTGCCCCGGACAGAATGGGATGGCCCGGGGATTATGTCCGGCGCTCTTTTTACCAATCTGAAAGGTTACAAACTGGCATTTCGGCAATGAAAACAGAGGATACTTTTATGACAAAAAAATATGACCTGGTCATCCTGGCCGGAGGGCACGTTACCGTGACCCTTCCCGGTCAGGGTACAAGGGTTCGGACGCTGGCAGAACTTAAGGGCCGGCGTCTTTTAGATTATATACTGGACGCCGCAGGCAGCAGCACCCGTGTCGACAGGGTCGTGCTGGTTTCCCACAGTGCTGACAGGGAGGCTTTTCTCCGGGCGCTGCCGGCGGATGTGTTGTTCTGCGCCTGTGACGGGAGCATGGCGGAATGCGCGTATACGGCCATACGGAAGCTGCGGGAACAACCGGGGCATGAGGCGGTCACGGAGGTGGTCACGGTGTGTGATGACCTTCCGTTCCTGACCGGCAGGGCCCTTGACGATTTTATCGCCCGGGCGGAAAGACTGGGGTCGGACGGGGCGTATGCGATCGTCCGGAAAGAAGCGTGCCTGAGGGAATATCCTTCTTTAAAACGTACTTTCTTTCATTTAAAAGAAGGAGAGTTTACCGGAGGGAATGTTTCCCTGGTTTCTGTTTCCTTGTTCCCGGGCTGTATCGGGAAGATGAAAGAGGTGTTCGCCCTGCGCAAGGATCCGATGAAGCTGGCAGGCTGGCTGGGGTCTTCCTTTATCCTGAAGTTTTTATCCCGGAGGCTTTCCCTGGCGGATGCGGAGAAAAAGGTATCGGAGCTGTTCGGATACAGAGGCCGGGCCGTGATAACGGACTATGCCTGTATCGGTACGGATCTGGACCGGCCGGAAGAATGGGCGGAGGCGGAAAAGTATTTGTAATTGTGTGTGCTTCATATTATAATTTATGATGAAAAACCGCAGAAATTTGGAAGGGGAGAGAGCAGATGGATAAACTGACAACGGTGATCCTTGCCGCTGGCAAGGGGACCCGGATGAAATCAAAATTGCCCAAGGTGCTGCATAAGGTGGGCGGGCATCCCATGCTGGAGCATGTGATGGACGCGGCTGAGGCTGCGGGCTGCCGCGACAACGTGGTGGTCATCGGGCACGGGGCGGAACTGGTCCGGACCCTGGTGGGGGACCGGGCGCGGATCGCCCTGCAGGCAGAGCAGCTGGGGACAGGTCATGCGGTGCTGCAGGCCGCGGACACCCTGCGGGATTTCACGGGTACGGTGATGATTTTGTGCGGGGATACGCCGCTGCTGGAAGCGGGGGAACTGCGCAAATTTTATGAAGAGCATATCAGATCCGGCGCGGCGGCGACCGTTATGTCTGCCATGATGGAGGATCCGTTCGGTTACGGCCGTATCCTGCGGGATGAAAACGGCGATGTGGCCGGTATTGTGGAAGAAAAGGACGCCACCCCGGAACAGCGGAAGATCCGTGAGATCAACACCGGAAACTATTGCGTGGAGGCGCCGCTGCTGTTTGAAGTGTTACGGACGCTGGGCAACAACAATTCCCAGGGAGAATATTACCTGACGGATGTACTGGCCCGGCTTCGCGGTATGGGTAAAAAGGTGGGCGGCATCGTTACCGCCGACAGCGAAATGATCATGGGTGTTAACAGCCGCCGGCAGCTGGCGGTGGCGGAAGAAGTCATGCGCCGCCGGATACTGGACCGGTTGATGGATGCAGGGGTCACCGTTATGGATCCGGCTTCTACCTTTATTGAAAAAAGCGTCAGGATCGAGCCGGATACCACCATTTACCCTTATACCTGGATCCAGGGAGATACTGTCATCGGGGAAGACTGTGTCATCGGGCCCAATGTCCATCTGGAAAACGTGAAGGTGGATGCGGGCTGTCGCATCCGGTTTGCCTGTGCCCGCGATTGTGAATTGAAAAAAGGAGCCGAGGCAGGACCGTTTGCGGATATCCGTCCGGGTTCGGTTGTGGGATAAACTCCTGCGCCGGCAGCATTTGACCGAGATACGGCCATGAGGCTGCCCCGCCTGAAAATCCGGTACGTCGGCAGTGACATTCTTTGACTATATTTTTTAATTATATCTGACAGTTTCTATTTGGGCTAAAATCTGTCCCACAGGATAAAAATACTTGAGAAAATCATCTTTTTTGTTATATACTGAAAGAAAGAAGCTTTGGTAAGATGCATCTGCGGGATTGCGGAAAGGTTTGGAGGAGGCTTCGGCAGTTCTGCAGGAAGGTCATTGCAGTAAACCATGGATACTGGGGAGGATGTCTAAATGTTGGCAAACGAAGACAGGTTTAGAATTTTTACGGGTAACGCAAATCCGGACCTTGCCCGGGAAATAGCGGCATATCTGGGAACCACGTTGGGCGATGCGCTGATCAACCGTTTCAACAATGGGGAAGTGCAGGCCATGATCAACGAAAGCGTCCGGGGCAAGGATGTTTTTATTGTGCAGCCGACCTGTGGCCCGATCGTGAACGATAATGTGATGGAACTGCTGATCATGGCGGACGCCTTTAAGAGGGCTTCGGCGAACCATATCATTGCGGTGATCCCCTTTTACGGTTACGCGCGTCAGGATCGGAAATCCCGGGGACGCGAACCGATTACGGCCAAGCTGATGGCAGATATAATACAGTGCGCGGGTATCACCCGTATTGTTACCATAGACCTGCATGCGGCGCAGATTCAGGGGTTCTTTAATATCCCGATGGATCATATGCCGGCGGCCCCTGTCCTGGCTGACTACATCAAACAGAAACATCTGGAAGACCTGATCGTTGTTTCCCCTGACTTAGGCGGCGTCAGCCGTGCCCGTGTCTTCGCGGAACGCCTGAATTGCGGTCTGGCTATCATTGATAAACGCCGTCCGGAGCCGGGCGTGGCTGAAGTGATGAACCTGATCGGCAGCGTGGAAGGCAAAACGGCTATCATGGTGGACGATATCGTGGACACAGCGGGTTCGCTGACCGAAGGCGCCAAAGCCATTAAAAAATTTGGCGCGAAGGAAATATATGCATGCTGCACCCATCCCATCCTGACGGATCCGGCCATAAGCCGTATCGCCGCTTCTGAAATCACGGAATTGGTAGTGACCAACACGATCCCGCTGACCCCGGTGAAGAAGCATCCCAAGATCAAGGTGCTGTCCATCGCCCCCATCCTGGCGGAAACCATGCTTCGAATCTTTAACGACTGGTCTGTAAGCCAGTTGTTTGAAGCCTGATTTACACGGCATATTACAGGAATAAAGAAGCAGGGGCCTGCGTGTCCCTTTGCATAAAGAAAGAGCGGTCTGTCTTCTGTGAGGGAGAGGTGTATCCTCCCCGGCCATCGACGGGTTCCGCTCTTTCTTTTGCAGCGGAAGTCCGATACACGAACGGATAATTTTAAAGGCTGAAAGTTATGCGAGTGATTTATATAATAGGTGTATTTTATCTGGCAGCCATGCTGTTTCTGTGGGCAGGCCGTTTCGGCGGTATCTCCCGGAAGAAGGCGCTGGCGGCTTCGCTGGTTTGCCTGCTGGCGGGGTCCGGCGCGCTGGCCCTTTCGGTGTATCCCCGGGGAAACACATACGGCGTGACGGTCACCTGTCTGTCGGAACTTGCGGCCAACAGCGGCTCCGGGACCGCGGTTCCGGCAGGGGAAAAATACATCGCCCTGACCTTTGATGACGGGCCTTATCCCCCCTATACCGGCCGGCTGCTGGATGTGTTGAAACAAAAAAAGGCCCATGCCACATTTTTCCTGGTGGCTTCCCAGGCACAGCGATATCCGGAGCTGGTAGGGCGTATGGCAGCGGAAGGCCATACGATCGGGCTCCACGGGTTCCGTCACAGGGATTTCCTGAAACTTACGGAAGAGGAAAAAGAACAGGACCTGGCGATGGGGAAAAAGGTGCTGCAGGCCATTACCGGCCGGGAACCGGTGTTCTGGCGCCCGCCCCACGGATTCAGGGATCTTTCCGTGACTAAAATGGCCGGATCGAAGCATCTGCAGGTCGTAAACTGGTCCGTGATCCCCCGGGACTGGACCGGGATCGGGAAACAGGAGATTTACAACCGGGTCATGGATAAGGCGGAGGACGGGGCCATCGTGCTGCTCCACGATGGGGACAGCCCGTTTTACAAGGCTTCCCGGCAGGCCACGGTGGACGCGGCTGCCCCGCTGATTGACAGCCTGCGTGAAAAAGGGTATCATTTGGTATCATTGGAAGAGTATGTACGAAAGTAAAAAGCCTGTGGGGAAGAAGCAGAAGTCAGGATCCGGCAGTGCGCGCGGAGTGCAAAGGCACTTTCTTCGTGCGGAAAAGGGAGGATCGGAGCCGGCTTCTGTGAAATCGGAAGATACTGTTTTAGTCTGAGGTTCAGAAAGATGAAAATTATCGCAGGACTGGGGAATATTGGAAGAGAATACTGCCAGACCCGCCATAATATCGGTTTTATGGTGGTGGATGAGCTGGCCCGGCGTTGGAATCTGAAAGATGACTGGCGTACGGACCGGAATGCCATGTATGTGGAATACAGGGCGCCGGAAAAAGTATTCCTGCTGAAACCGGTTACCTATATGAATTTAAGCGGCAACGCGGTAGGACCCTGGGCCCACTTTTACAATATTGCGCCGGAGGATGTGGCGGTGGTCCATGACGATATGGACCTGCCCCTGGGCACCATCCGCATCCGGAAGCACGGGTCCGGCGGCGGGCACAACGGGATCCGCTCCATAATCAGCTGCCTGGGGACGGATGCTTTCCCGCGGTTCCGTTTGGGCATCGGGCATCCGGTCCATGAACAGCAGGCGGTGATCAGCCATGTGCTGCATCCTTTTTCCGGGGATGAAAAAGATGCTGTTCAAAAGGCCGTTGAAAAGATGGCCGACGCGCTGGAGCTCTGGCTGAGGGAAGACGGGGACCTGGCCAGGGTGATGCAGCAGTTCAATACCAAGCCGGCCAAAGCAAAAAAGCGGGCGGTGAAGGAAGCGGAAGCTGCAGGCGCGGAGGATCCGCCGCCAGAGGGCGCTGTATCTGCGGCGCAGCAGGGCGCGGCAGCAACTGTGGAGGAGGACCGGCCTTCCGGGGAAATTTTATGAAACTGATACTTGCGCTCCGGAAAAGAGTGTGATATTATAATTAAGCGTCAATGTCGGGTAATATTGGTGCAAATAAAAAAAGAGGTGCATAATAATGAAAGAAAAAATCCATCCGAAATTTTATACTGACTGCAAAGTAACCTGCGGTTGCGGAAATACCTTCATCACCGGCTCCACCAAACCGGAGCTCCGCGTAGACGTATGCAGCAAGTGCCATCCCTTCTACACCGGCCAGCAGCGCAACGTAGCAGCCCGCGGCCGTATCGAGAAGTTCAACAAGCGTTACAATGTAGAAAGCAAATAAGAGCAACAACCCGTACAGCAGAGCTTAGGCTCTGCTGTAGTTGTATTCAGGCAAGTTCATGCAAAAGAGTAAATTATGGCGAAACTGAGTATTGGAGGACAGGCGGTCATCGAAGGAGTGATGATGCGCGGGCCTAAAGATGTGGCGGTGGCCGTCCGGAAAGCGGACGGAACGATCGATGTTGACGTAAAGCCGATCAACAGCATTTCCGATCGTTATCCGATCCTGAAAAAGCCGCTGCTCCGGGGCGTTGTGGCCCTGGTGGAATCCCTGGTGATGGGTCTGAAGGCCCTCAGCTATTCTGCCCAGGTGTCCGGGGACGAAGACGAGCAGATGGATACCAAAGACATGGTCCTTACCATGCTGGTGTCAGTGGCCCTGGCTGTGGGGCTGTTTATCGCGATTCCCACCTGGTCCATGCGTTTTCTGCAGCGATGGACCAGCAGCAGCCTGACCCTGAACCTGGCGGAAGGCCTGCTGCGCATGGGCATCTTTCTGGTCTATATCGCTGCCATATCTTCCATGGAGGATATACAGCGGGTATTTAAATATCACGGTGCGGAGCATAAGACGATTTTTACCTATGAAGCGGGTCTTCCGCTGACGGTGGAAAATGTGCGGACCTTTCCCCGCCTGCATCCCCGCTGCGGGACAAACTTCCTGATGATCGTTATGCTGATCAGCATCTTTATTTTTGCTTTCCTGGGCTGGCCGGGACTGGTGGAGCGCATCCTGTCCCGCATCCTCTTGATGCCGGTGGTGGCCGGTATCAGCTATGAGATGATCCGCTTTGCGGGAAAAAATAATGAGAAGCCCTGGGTACACAGGATGATCATGCCGGGGCTGCTGCTTCAGAAGCTCACTACCCGGGAACCGGATGACGAGATGATCGAGGTGGCTATCGCTTCGGTGAAGGCGGTGCTGCCGGAAGAGGAACTGCAGGCGGTTGAACTGAAAATGCCGGATGCCGTTGCCCTGAAAGTGACGGTACCGGCGGAGGCTGTACCGGTTTCCTGTGAGGAAAAGACATGTTAGAGAAATTACACGGGGTAGAAGAAAAATATCTGGATCTGGAGGCCAAGCTCTCGGATCCGGATGTGGTCTCCGACCCTGCCCAATATTTAAAATACGCAAAGGCTCATGCGAAGCTGCAGGAGATCGTGACGGTCTGGCGGGAATACAAGGCCCGCAAGGAGCAGTTCGATGACGATGTGGTCCTGGCAGAGGAAAACAGCGATCCGGAACTGGCGGAGATGGCCAGGGAGGAGATGGATTCCCTGCGGCCCGTGCTGGAGGAATTGGAGAAGAAACTGACGCTGATGCTGCTGCCTGGCGATCCCAACGATGACCGGGATATCATTCTGGAGATTCGTGCGGGGACAGGCGGTGAAGAGGCGGCCCTGTTCGCGGAAGTCCTGTTCCGCATGTACACGCGCTACGCGGACAGCATGGGATGGGACGTGGAGATGATGGATGCCAGTCCTACGGAACTGGGCGGGTTTAAGGAAGTGGTGGCCCAGATTTCCGGCGCCGGCGTTTACGGCCGCATGAAATTTGAAAGCGGGGTCCACCGGGTACAGCGTGTGCCGGAAACGGAGTCCCAGGGGCGGATCCATACCTCTGCCTGTACAGTGGCGGTGCTGCCGGTAGCGGAAGAGGTGGATGTGGACATCCGCATGGAAGATATCAGGGTCGATACCTACCGGGCGGGAGGCGCCGGCGGTCAGTATGTCAACAAGACGGAGTCCGCGGTGCGCATGACCCATATCCCCACCGGGATCGTAGCCCAGTGCCAGGATGAGAAATCCCAGTTGAAGAACAGGGAAAAATGCCTGCGTGTACTGCGTTCCCGCATCCTGGAGCTGAAACAGAAGGAGCAGCAGCAATCGGAGGCGGCGGAGCGGAAGAGCCAGGTGGGGACCGGGGACCGCAGCGAGCGGATCCGAACTTATAATTATCCCCAGGGGCGGGTCACCGACCATCGGATCGGACTGACGCTGCATAAGCTGGACGCCGTGGTAAACGGGGACCTGACGGAACTTCTGAACGCGCTGGTAACGGCAGCTCAGACAGAAAAATTGCAGCAGGTGAAATAAGATGACGGGACAGGCCGATTGGACTGTTAATAAAATATTGCAATGGACACAGCAGTACTTTGCCGGAAAAGGGCTGGAAACCCCACGCCTTGACGCGGAGGTACTGCTTTGCGATGTGTTGGGATGCCGACGTATCGACCTGTTCATGCGGCTGCAGCAGGAACTGCTGCCGGAAGAATTGAAGCGGTACAGGGAGTTCGTGCTGCGCCGGGCGGCCTGGGAGCCGTTGGCCTACATTACGGGGCGCAAGGCCTTTTTGCAGTGGGAATTTAAAGTGTCCCCGGCGGTGCTGGTTCCCCGGCCGGAAACGGAGCTGTTGGTGGAACAGGTCGTCCGCTTGGTGACGGGAAAGAGCCTGTCCCAGATGGAAAAAGAAGCCTTTTGGCGGAAAAAGGCGGAAGAGGCCAGGACGGCGGCGGAAAAAGTGAAGACGCTGTCCGCGGAAAAGATTCGTGAGGAAACGGATCCGGAAAAAGCAGCTGCCTGGCAGCAGGAGGTGGCGGACCGGGAAGCGGTGGCTGCCCATGCTGCGGAGATGGCTGGGCCTGCTTCAGGTGAAAGAACGGAAGACCGGGGGCCTGATATTTTGGATATAGGTACCGGCAGCGGCGCGATCCTTCTGTCCCTGCTGAAGCTGATCCCGGATAGCCGTGGCCTGGCCGCGGATATTTCCGCGGAAGCGCTGGCGATGGCCAGGGAAAACGCGGAGATTTTGGGAGTGGCGGGCCGTACCTGGTTCCTGCAGTCGGATTTCTGGTCCAGGGTGCCCGATAAAGGTTCGACATCTTGGTGTCCAACCCGCCCTATATTCCGGCAAAGGTTATCGGGACACTGGCCCGGGACGTACAGAAGGAACCACGGATTGCGCTGGACGGAGGGGTTGACGGATTGGACGCCTACCGGAAAATCACGGCGGGGATGGCGCTGCATTTAAGGCCGGACGGGCTGGCCGCCTTCGAAACCGGAATCGGACAGGGTGAGGCTGTGGCTGCCCTGTGCAGGGAACAGGGGTTCACCGTGACGGCAGTGGTAAAGGACTATGCCGGCATCGACCGGATGGTCTTTGCGGTGAGACCGGGCAGCAGGAAGGCTGGCTTGGTGGAAAATCTGGTAAAGAATATTTAAAACAGGGGCATACAGATGGAAACGAAATTTTGGGAGCTGAAGAAAAATCCGGAAGCGGCTGTGGGGGAAGCGGCCGGTCTTATCGCTGCGGGCGAGGTGGTCGCTTTTCCTACCGAGACGGTTTACGGGCTGGGCGCTGACGGGCTGAACCCGGAAGCAGTAGCGAAAATATTTGCCGCCAAAGGCCGTCCGGCGGATAATCCGCTGATCCTGCATATTGCGGATCCGGAGCAGATTCTGCCTTTGACGACCGGACTGAACGCCAATGCCAGGGCCCTGATGGATACATTCTGGCCCGGACCGCTGACTATTGTGGTGCCGAGGTCGGCCATCGTGCCGGATATTGTGACCGCGGGACTGGACACGGTGGCTGTCCGCATGCCGTCCCATCCGGTCGCGGCTGCCCTGATCCGTGCGTCGGGATGCCCCATTGCGGCGCCCAGCGCCAATGTATCCGGGAAACCAAGTCCTACCAATGCAAAGGACGTGGCCGAGGATATGACGGGGAAAGTGGCTGGAATACTGGATGGCGGGAACTGCGGAATCGGGGTGGAATCCACGGTGGTGGATACGACCTCCCCGGTGCCTACGATTCTGCGGCCCGGAGGGATCACCCGTGAGATGCTGGAAGAACGGCTGGGGGCGGTGGAGGTTGATCCGGCCCTGAACGGGGATCCGGCCCTGCGTCCCAAAGCGCCGGGGATGAAATACCGCCATTACGCGCCCCGGGCATCCATGTATCTGTATGAAGGAACCCAGGCTGCCCGGCGGCTGACAGAAGCGGCAATACGGGCACAGAAGCAGGGGCTTCATGCGGGGATCCTGTGTGATGACGGGGTAAAGTCGCATCTGGAAGAAAATCTGCGCCGGGGACATTCCCTGGAGATACTGTCCTGGGGTTCCGGCAAGCCGGATTTGGCAGAGCATCTGTATGAACTGCTCCGGGATTTTGACCGGCTGGATCCGGACTTTATCATTGGCATGGGCGTGGATGAAAAAGGACTGGGACTGGCGGTGATGAACCGGATGAGGAAAGCGGCCGGCTATCATATTCTTTTGGCAGAAGAAGGGAAGACCGTGGTCCGTAGTGGCAGCGGGTTCCCGGAATTCCTGCTGGCGACCGGAGAATAAAGGGCTTTTCCGCCGGTGCCTGGAAGGAACTGGGCGGTAAATTTTTTGGCCTGCACTCGGGATATTTCTCTTGATGCGGAAATGAGGACAGGTTTCAAACTATATATGGTATAGAACATGATTTTATGATAAAATATATCGGGAAAATTGCAGGCGGGTTTTCCCGAAAAGTCAGAGATCGTTATTCTTGGGAGGCGCAGCATGAAAATTTCAATCGGCAGTGATCATGGCGGGATCCATCTGAAAGAGGTGCTGAAACGCCATCTGTCGGAACGGGAGATAGAGGTGGACGATGTTGGGACCTACACGGAAGAGTCCTGTGATTATCCGGATATTGCGATACAGGTATGCCGGAAGGTTGCGGACGGCAGTTCGGAACGGGGCATCCTGGTCTGCGGTACCGGCATCGGTATGTCGCTGGCTGCCAACAAGATGAAGGGCATCCGCGCAGCTTTGTGCGGAGATGTTTTTTCCGCCACCATGAGCCGTGAACATAACAATGCCAATGTGCTCTGCCTTGGAGAGCGGGTCCTGGGACCGGGCCTGGCCACTCTCATCCTGGATGCCTGGCTGGATACGGAATTTGCCGGCGGCCGCCATGAGCGCCGGGTGGATAAGATCATGGCGATTGAGAAATAACATGTTTTTTGAAGAATTTTGAAGAAGATACTGTACGGGGAAGCCGCTGAACGGTGTCCCCATAAAGAATATTACGGGTGAGGGAACCGGAACCATGGAAAAGGGAAAAGATGAGGCCATGGATTTGATAAAACTGGCAACTGATGTGGCTGCCGCAGCGGAAGAACTGATCGGGGCCGCCAAGCCGAAAAAGGGACGTATCTTCGTATTGGGCTGCAGTACCAGTGAGGTGCTGGGATCAAAGATCGGTACAGCCCGTTCGCCGGAAACGGCGAAAGCCATTATTTCAGCGATAATGGATGTTACACGGGATCACGGGCTGTATCTGGCTGTACAGTGCTGTGAACACCTGAACCGGGCCCTGGTGGTGGAGGCCGCTGCCGCGGCATGCTTCAGCCTGACAGAGGTCACGGTCCATCCCGTTCCGGAAGCGGGTGGAAGTGCGGCAGCCTGTGCATATGACCTGTTCGATGATCCGGTGGTGGTAGAAAGCATTTCTGCCGATTTGGGCATGGATATCGGACAGACGTTGATCGGCATGCATCTGAAACGGGTGGCTGTTCCTGTACGGCTTTCAACCGGAACCATCGGGAATGCCGTTCTGACCGCGGCCCGGACGCGTCCTCCGCTGATCGGCGGGGAGAGGGCCAGGTATTTTTGAGTTTCTGCGCCTGATACTGCGGTATGAGGGTATCATCTGGCGCATATACGCATTTAGTATTATAAAGACATATGTAAACAAAAATTTATCATAGGGGGCGAGACCATGAAAGTACATGAAGTGAAACATCCGCTGATTGACCACAAACTGACCATGATGCGGGACAAGAGTTGTAACACGAAGAATTTCTGCGAGCTCTTGGAGGAGATTGCGTCCCTGATGACATACGAAGTGACCAGGGAATGGGAGACGGTGCCGGTTGAGATTGAAACTCCGCTGGAGCGCATGACAGGCAGCCGTCTGAAAAACGATGTAAGTATTATTCCCATCCTGCGGGCCGGACTTGGTTTTCTGCCCGGGGTTCTTAAAATGATCCCCCATGCCCATGTGGGGCATATCGGTCTGTATCGCGATCCGGTCACCCATAAGCCGGTGGAATATTACAGCAATCTGCCCAAGGAGTTGGATGCGACATGTATCGTGGTAGACCCTATGTTGGCTACCGGCGGGTCTGCCGCTGCGGCAATCTCCATGTTGAAAGAAAAGGGGCTGAAGAATATCTGCCTGATGGTGTTGATTGCGGCTCCGGAGGGAATCGAAGTGCTCAACAAAGAGCATCCGGATGTGGAAATCTATGCGGCCGCCGTTGACCGGGAGCTGAATGACCGGGCTTATATCCTTCCCGGTTTGGGGGATGCGGGCGACCGTGTCTTCGGTACGTTGTGAGAACAGGAAACGGGTTAAAAATGAGCAGTAAAAATGAACAACGGCCGGACTGGGATCATTATTTTATGGAAATCGCCCAGGTGGTCAGCAAGCGTTCTACCTGCCTGCGCCGCAGGGTAGGCGCTGTTATTGTTAAGAACAGGCAGATTCTTGCCACAGGGTATAATGGGACACCCCAAGGGATGCCCCACTGCGTGGAGACCGGGTGCCTCCGTGAGCAGATGAAGGTGCCTTCCGGCAGTAATCACGAGTTATGCCGTGGCATCCATGCGGAACAGAACGCAGTCGTGCAGGCTGCGGTGCACGGGGTCTCCGTCGAGGGAGGCACGCTGTACTGTACCAACCAGCCCTGCGTAGTCTGTACCAAGATACTGATCAATGCCGGGATTGAACGCATTGTCTATAAAGATCCTTATCCGGACAGGCTGGCAGAGGATATGCTGGCCGCTTCCGGGATGAAGGTGGAGGTACTGGACCGCCCGGAAAAGTAACTCCGAAGCGGGACATGGTATTTTTACAGAAAGACAGAGGTCTGCCGTTTGTATATCTTAGCATTTGTAATCGCCCTTCTGGCCAGTTTCCTATTGACTCCTTATATTAAGAAGCTGGCCTTCAGGATCGGGGCGGTCGATAAGCCCGATGCGCGAAAAGTACATACCCATACGATGCCCAGGCTGGGGGGACTGGCCATCTATCTGGCGACGGTTCTCGCCATCGTCTGCAGCATGCCTGTGACCAGGGATCTTGCGGGAATCCTGCTGGGAGGGACATGGATCGTATTCCTGGGAGTTTTGGATGACAAATATTCCCTGCCGGCCAAGGTGAAACTGCTGGGACAGATCCTGGCGGCTTGTATCCTGGTGGTCTTTGATATCCGGATTGAATGGCTGAACAACCCTTTTGGCGGCTATTTTTACCTGGAATATCTTTCTATACCCTTTACCGTCTTCTGGGTCATCAGCTTTATCAACGTCATGAACCTGATCGATGGTCTGGACGGGCTGGCGGCCGGCGTATCAGGGATTGCCTCCGTCACTATCATCCTTGTGGCCGTCCATCAGGGATATTATTCTGTAGCGGCCATTACAGCTGCGCTGGCCGGGGGTATCTTCGGATTTATCCATTATAATTTTAATCCCGCTACTATTTTTATGGGTGATACCGGCAGCATGTTCATCGGCTACATGCTGGCGGCGATTTCTGTTTTCGGGGCGGTCAAGACCGCCGCGACCATTGCGTTGATCGTTCCGGCGGTAGCGCTGGGCCTGCCCATTATGGATACTGCTTTTGCGATCCTTCGGCGTTATAGCAATGGGAAACCCATTTTCCAGCCGGACAAGGGGCATCTGCATCACCGGCTGCTGGCCCTGGGACTGAGCCAGCGGCAGGCCGTGCTGCTGATGTATGCCATCAGCATCGTGCTGAGCCTGGGGGCTTTTGTGCTTGCGATGGCGAACGTGTATATCGCATGTGCCGTGATTATTGTTATCGTCACAGCGGTGGTGATCGGTGCGAAAAAGATAGGGATCCTGCGAAATCCGTGAGCTGCTCCGGACAGGAGTAAAGAGGAGGCTTTGTTTTGAAGAAACTGAGGGTGATGACGGTATTTGGTACCCGTCCGGAAGCCATAAAGATGTGCCCGTTGGTTTTGGAGATGCGGAAACATCCGGAGTATATTGAACCCATCGTTGCGGTTACGGCCCAGCATCGGGAGATGCTGGACCAGGTGCTGCATCTGTTTGGGATACAGCCTGCATACGACCTGAACATTATGACCAGCCGTCAGACGCTGTATGATGTGACGGTAAAGGCACTGCTGGGACTGAAGGATGTCATTGAGAAAGCACAGCCGGACCTGATCCTGGTCCATGGGGACACGACTACGACATTTGCGGGATCGCTGGCCGCCTATTATGCCCAGATCAAATTAGGGCATGTGGAGGCAGGACTTCGGACAGGCAATAAATTTTCTCCCTATCCGGAGGAGATGAACCGGAAGCTGACAGGGTCTTTGGCGGATTTTCATTTTGCGCCAACCGCTGTAAGCCGGGAGAATTTAATAAAAGAAAATGTGCCGGAGAACAGCATCTTCGTGACAGGCAACACGGTGATCGACGCTCTGAATACTACGGTACGGAATGATTTTGTGTTTGACGATCCCGTAATCGGGAAAGCGCTTGGCAGCGGCAAACGGCTGATCCTTATGACTACCCACCGGAGGGAGAACCTGGGGGAACCCATGCGGCAGGTCTACCGGGCGCTGAAGACCGTGCTGGAGCAGCATCCGGATACGGCGGCTATTTTCCCCGTACATAAAAATCCCAAAGTACGGGAAGTGGTGCAGGAGGAACTGACCGGCGAGGAACGGGTGTACCTGACGGAACCCATGGACTACGAACCTTTCGCTAACCTGATGGCCAGGGCCGATATCGTGCTGACGGACAGCGGCGGCATCCAGGAAGAAGCGCCGGCGCTGGGGAAACCGGTCCTCGTACTGCGGAATACCACAGAACGGCCGGAAGCAGTGACAGCAGGCACCGTCCGTCTGACCGGAACCGGGTTCGACGCGGTGAAAAATGAGACCAGCAGGCTGTTGGAAGATGAAGCGTATTACCGGTCCATGGCGGAAGCCGTCAATCCCTATGGGGACGGTCATGCCTGTGAACGGATCTCCGGGTTTATCCTGAACCGCTTCGGATATACCGGTTCTGTGCCTGAGTCCTTCAAGGCATAGGGAAACATTGGTACGGTTCCGGTGTATTTACATGTGCCAATGTGTAAAATCGGGTTTTCCCGGGCAATATTTTTTTGCAATTGTAAATAATGGCCGTAGTTGCGGAATAAACGAAAAAAACTATTGGCTTTTTGACAGTTTTATATTAAAATAAATGTGTATACCTGCGACCAATTGTGAAATGTTTATGATTTTTTTACGTCAGGCTGGTGGGACCCGGTGGAATCAGGTATTGGAGAACGGATGGAGAACAAGGACAGGGAAGAGAAGGAAGTTATTGAGAAAAGAAAACGATTCAGGGCCATTATGGCAGTTTCCTCCTTTTCCGTGATGACGGTCTTTGACTTCCTGGCCGGCTACCTCATCGGCGACTGGCTGGATATCCGTTTGCAGACAGGCAGCCACATTTGCAGATTCGTGGGGCTTGGGGTTGCGCTCATCGGCATGATCATTGCCCTGGCGGATCTGGTCAGGATGGCCATGCTGAGCAACCGGAAGGAATAGCCGCCATGATGAAATTTGACCTGACGCCGCTGGTGACCAGGAGCTACAAGGAATTTCTGTTATTTCCGTTTCTGGCGGGAATCCTTTTGGCAACAGTGGCGGGAGTATTCCTCAGCAGAGAGATCGGTCTGTTTTTTTTCTGGGGCGCAGTACTGGGGGTCCTTGACGCCATGATCATGTTGGCGGGTGTACGGAAGGCGCTGCCGTATGTAGCGACGCCGGAAAAAGGTGTCAGGACCATGCGGCGGTACGGGATTTACCGTCTTATCGCCATAGCGTCCATTGTAGTCTTGTTGCTAAAGCAGGGGTTCAACGTGGTCTTTGTCCTCGTGGGGCTCCTTCTGATGCATATACTATTTATTTTTAATTTAATATTTATCGCATACCGGCTTACAAAAGGCGGGGATGCGAAGAAAGGAGTGTAGCAGAATGGGAAATGAAGCAGCAGCAGCGGCTGCAGAGGCTGAACACGCAAAGGAGATAATCCATTATCTCGCGCAGGATGTGGCACCCGGGGTAACCATTCATATGCAGACCATGTATATGACCTGGATTTCCATGATTATCTTGATCCTGCTGTTCATCTTTGCATCCAAAAATGCAAAACTGATTCCCAGCGGACTGCAGAATGTCATGGAGTTTTTCGTGGAGTTCATCGAGGGTCAGGTTTCCGGTTCCCTGGGTGAAAAAGGAAGGAAGGCGATGTTGTCCTTCTTCGTCTCCCTCTTCATGTTCATTCTCGTCAGCAATGAACTGGGAATGCTTCCTCAGGTCGGCGTGCATTGGACTTCCCCCACCAACGATATTAACACCTGCTTTGCCCTGTCCCTGACAGTCGCGATCGGTGTTTACGTTGTAGGCGTGGCGACAAACGGCATTAGCCACTTCAAACATTTTATCAGTCCCAGCGCAGCTTTCCTGCCCCTGCATCTGTTGGATGAATTTACGAAGCCTCTGACTATGGCCCTTCGTCTTTTCGGCAACATCCTCGCAGGCGAAATCTTGCTGATTGTACTGTATCAATTGGCGCCCTGGATCGTGCCCGAATTATGGGTAATGTTCAGCTTGTTCATCGGTTTCCTGCAGGCCTTTATCTTCACCATGCTGTCTCTTGGCAGTTTTGAGAAGATTTACGTCCATCACTGATGAATCGCAATGAATGAGATTGACTAAATCAAAATAATGAAAGGATGAAAATAATGGAAAATGCTATCGTAACCGCAGCATGCATGATCGCTGTTGGATTTATCTGCTTAGGCGCTGCTGTTGGCGCTGGCGTGGGCAACGGCAATCTGACCGGTAAAGGCCTGGAATCCATGGCCCGTCAGCCAGAAGAATCCGGCAAGCTGTTCACCAACATGCTGGTTTCTGTAGGTCTGGTCGAATCCATGCCTATCCTCTGCTACGTTATCGCTATCGTTCTCGTATTTGCTAACCCGTTTATTAAGTAATTTTTGTGAGAACACCCTTAATCAATTAAGAACAAAAGGAGAGTGCAAAAATTGGTAAATATTAATGCTACCCTTATTGCGCAGGTTATTAACTTTTTGTTCCTTGTTTTTGTTCTTGCGAAATACGCTTATAAGCCGTTAGCCAAAATGATGGAAGAACGCAGGAACAAGATTGCCAGCGATTTGGAATCTGCCGAGAAGGCAAGGACGGATGCTGAGGCTATTCAGAAGGAATATGCCGACAAGCTGGCAGCAGCAAGGCAAGAAGCTGCGGCTATTATCGAAGAAGCCAGGAGGACTGCTCAGGCTGCCCAGGATAAGGCTGTTGCCGACACCAGGGCCGAGCAGGAAAGTATTATTGCTGCCGCTAAGGCTGCAATCGCCAGCGACAAAAAGGCTGCTATGGACGATGTCCGTAACCAGGCTGTCGAACTGGCTATAGCCGCTGCAGGCAAGATCATTGGTCAGAAGTTAGGTACTGACGAAGACAAGAAAATGGCCGGAGAGATTGTTGACTCCCTTATGAGCAAATAATCTCCCGCTTACCTGCTGAGTGACTGTCCGGGAAGCAGCGAACCCCGGTCAGGACATTCGGTTTTTCGGAGGTGATTGGTACAATATGCAGAACGAAGAGAATATTGCTTTGATTAAGCAACAGTTATCTGACTTCAAGATCAATCTGCCGGCAGGCGTTACCCCTGCGGTGACCATCACCACGGCCAAGGAATTGACCGCTGGTGAGTATCAATCCGTTGCTGGAATCCTCAACGAGAAGTTCGGCAGGCCTGTGGAAGCTGTCCAAAAGGTCGACGCCAAGATTCTCGGTGGTATCATTGTACAGGTAGACGACAAGATCTACGACGCATCCGTGCTCCGCAAACTGGATGAGATGAAGATTGCCCTTACGGGCGCTGACATCTCGGGGTGCGAGAAATCCGCTGCAATGACCGGAACCCTGGAGAAGGAAGTTGAGGGATTCAGTCTGGGTGCTGATCTCGAAGAAGTCGGTGTGATTGAAAAGGTCGGCGACGGTATCGCTACCGTTACAGGCCTGAACGGTGCCATGGCCGGCGAACTGGTGCAGTTGTCCGGCGGTGTTACCGGCATGGTGCAGAACCTGTTACCGGAAACCGTTGGCGTCGTATTGATGGGTGGCGAGACCACCGTTAAGGAAGGCGACATCATCCGCCGTACCGGCAGGCTGATGGAAGTTCCCGTAGGCGAAGGCCTGCTGGGTCGCGTGGTTAACCCTCTGGGTGAACCCATCGACGGCAAAGGCGCTATTACCTATGCGGCAACCCGCCCGGTTGAAGCGCAAAGCCCCGGTATTGCAGACCGTAAATCCGTAGATGTGCCTCTGCAGACCGGTATTAAGGCAATTGACGCCATGGTTCCTATCGGACGTGGCCAGCGCGAATTGATCATCGGCGACCGCGGTACCGGTAAATCCGCAGTTGCAGTTGATACGATCATTAACCAGAAAGGGACCGGCGTTATCTGTATCTACGTGGCAATCGGTCAGAAAGCTTCTACCGTAGCCCGTCTGTCCCGTACCCTGGAAAAATACGGAGCAAAAGACTACACCATTATCGTGGCCGCTACGGCTGCCCAGTCTGCTCCTCTGCAGTACCTGGCTCCTTATGCCGGCGTATCCATGGCAGAATATTTCATGGATCAGGGCAAAGATGTGCTGTGTATCTATGACGACCTGTCCAAGCACGCTGTGGCATACCGTGCCATGTCCCTGCTGCTCCGCCGTCCTCCCGGACGTGAAGCGTTCCCCGGCGATGTATTCTACTTACATTCCCGTCTGCTGGAACGTGCAGCTCGCCGTAATGAACAGGCCGGTGGCGGTTCCATTACTGCGCTGCCTGTTATCGAGACCCTGGCAGGCGACGTATCCGGTTATATTCCCACCAACGTTATTTCCATTACCGACGGCCAGATCTATCTGGAAACCGACCTGTTCTATGCAGGTATCCGCCCGGCTATCAACGTTGGTCTGTCCGTATCCCGCGTAGGCGGTTCCGCACAGATAAAAGCTATGAAATCCGTTGCCGGTACCCTGCGTCTGGACCTGGCTCAGTATCGCGAACTGGCCGCTTTTGCCCAGTTCGGTTCCGATCTGGATAAAGCCACCAAGGCCCAGTTGGATCGCGGTATGCGTATGACCGAGCTGCTGAAACAGCCTCAGTATATGCCATTACCGGTTGAAAAACAGGTTATTTCCCTGTATGCCGGTACAAAAGGCTATATTGATGATGTTCCGGTTGCCGATGTTACCCGCTTTGAAGCTGAACTGCTGGAATATGTGGATAGCGCAGCTCCCGAAATCGGCGCCGATATCGTTAAAAACAAGAAAATCACGGATGCCAATGAAGCAGCTTTGAAGAAAGCGCTGGCTGATTTCAAACAAACCTTTGTGACCTCTGACGGAAAGAGGTGATTGACTGATGCCAAATCCACGCGAGATTCATCGGCGTATGCGCAGCGTTAAGAATATCCAGCAGATCACCAAGGCCATGAAGATGGTCGCCGCTGCCCGTCTGCGCCGTGCGCAGGAAAAAGCCGCATCCACCCGTCCTTTTGCTGATAAGATTGCAAGTCTTTTGTTGACTGCCGTCGGCGACAGGACTGCTGTAACAGGCCTGTCGCAGAAGGACGCTCCGCTGCTGGCACAACGGCCTGTTCGGAAGACCGGGTTTATCGTGGTCGCCGCAGATAAGGGCCTGGCGGGTTCTTATAACTCCAACCTGCTGAAACATGCAATGGCGGAAATCGCGGAAGCGGATGATTATTACCTGATCACGGTAGGCCGCAAGGCGAAAGAATTTTTCCAGCACCGCGGCTATGATGTGGAAAAGGATTTCTTCGGACTGTCAGACAAACCGAATTTTGAATACGCGATGCAGATTGCGAAAGCGGCTGTTGACGCGTTCAAAACCGGTGAGGTTGACGAGGTCAGACTGATCTCGACCCGATTTAAATCGGCGTTGTCCTTTACCCCGGAGACACTGAATCTGTTGCCGGTGGTACCGCCTGCGGCAGAAGGAAAAGGCGGGAAATCGGGCGACATTTTGTTTGAGCCTTCCGGAGAAGTGCTGCTGGCGCAATTGCTGCCTTATTATGTAAATACAAGGATTTATGCCGGGCTGATGCAGTCAGCTGCAAGTGAGCTGGGCGCCCGCATGACAGCTATGTCCTCGGCCACCGATAATGCGAGTGAATTACTTAGCGCTTTGGAGTTGTCGTATAATAAAGCCCGTCAAGCAGGCATTACCCGTGAAATTACCGAAATTGTTGGCGGAGCGGAAGCTCTGCAGCAAAGCTAAGGGAGGAAATATTAGATGACTGGTAAAGTAGTACAAGTCGTCGGCCCTGTTGTCGACATTAAATTTCCGCCAAATGGCCTGCCTGCGATTTATAACGCCATCCACATCGACGGTGAAGTGGGCAATGGACTGAAAGTCCATCTGACCACAGAAGTTATGCAGCACATCGGCAACGACGTGGTCCGTACCGTTGCCATGAGCTCTACCGACGGTTTGGTGCGCGGTATGGACGCAGTAGACACCGGAGCTCCTATCCGTGTTCCTGTAGGCCCCGGTACCCTGGGTCGCATCTTCAACGTGTTGGGCGAAACCGTTGACCATGACGATACCCCGGTTGAGGCGGCAGATTACTGGCCGATTCATAGGCCGGCTCCGAAATTTGAAGACCAATCAACCGTAACGGAAATCCTGGAAACCGGCATTAAGGTCATCGACCTGATCGAACCTTACTCCTTAGGTGGCAAGGTTGGTCTGTTCGGCGGCGCCGGTGTAGGTAAGACCGTTATCATTATGGAATTGATCCATAATATTGCTACCGCCCACGGCGGCTATTCCGTGTTCTCAGGCGTAGGTGAACGTACCCGTGAAGGGAACGACCTGTGGAATGAAATGAAAGAGTCCGGGGTTATCAGTAAGACCTGTCTGGTATACGGCCAGATGAATGAGCCCCCCGGAGCCCGTATGCGCGTAGGCCTCACCGGCCTGACCATGGCGGAATATTTCCGCGACGTATCCGGCCAGGACGTGCTGCTGTTCGTTGATAACATCTTCCGTTTCATCCAGGCTGGTTCCGAAGTATCTGCTCTGTTGGGCCGCATGCCCTCTGCCGTAGGTTATCAGCCTACCCTGGCAAACGACATCGGCGCCCTGCAGGAACGTATCGCTTCTACCAGCAAGGGTTCCATTACATCCGTTCAGGCTGTATATGTTCCCGCGGACGACCTGACCGACCCTGCTCCGGCGGGCACATTTGCCCATCTGGATGCAACCACCAACCTGTCCCGTGCCATCGCGGAGTTGGGCCTGTATCCGGCGGTAGATCCTTTGGACTCCACCAGCCGTATTTTGGATCCGCTGGTTGTTGGGGAAGAACATTATAGAGTGGCTCGCGGCGTACAGGCGATTTTGCAGCGTTATAAGGAACTGCAGGATATCATCGCGATTCTGGGTATGGAAGAACTGTCTGACGAAGACAGGCTGACCGTTGCCCGCGCCCGTAAGATCCAGCGTTTCCTGTCCCAGCCGTTCTTCGTAGGCGAACAGTTCACCGGTACTCCCGGTCAGTATGTTCCGCTGAAAGAAACAATCCGCGGTTTCAGGGAAATTCTGGAAGGCAAACATGACGACCTGCCCGAAGGCGCATTCTATATGGTGGGAACCATTGATGCTGCCGTAGAAAAGGCAAAAACCATGAAAGCGGAGTGAGCCTATGGCTAGTGTAATGCAATTAGATATTCTGTCTCCGGACGCTTACGTTTTTACATCAGAAAATGTTTCCTATGTGGGAGCGAAGACCACCGGCGGCGGCGTGGGCATTATGCCCCGCCATGCAACGATGGTGGCTACGTTGGAATCTGCTCCGCTGAAATACCGCGATGAGCAGGGTACCGCGCATTATCTGTTTGTAGACGGCGGTTTTCTGGAAGTAAATGAAAACAAGGTTACTATTTTAAGTGTGGCGGCAGAAACGGCTGAAGGCATTGATGCGGCCCAAGCCCAGGCTGATCTTGAACGCGCCCGGGTCAAAATCGATAATCCGAAAGCGGGTGTCGATGCGGACGAGGCGTTAAAGAATTTTAAGAGGGCCCAGGCTCGGCTGGAAACCGTGCGGCTGGCTGGTGTCCGCGAGTAAATGATAATGCGCAAGGCATCCTGCACACAAAGTGTGGGATGCCTTATTTATCATACTTCCTTCAACACATTACAACTCCATTGTGAATTGATTTCGATTTTCTTTTGTATCTGTGCTGGTAAATTTATAAAGAAAGGATACCTGATATGAATGATATCTTCCGGCCGATAACCGGCAACAAAATGTTGGAATTACGACAGGAGATTCATGATCTGCGGCAGATCCTGGCAAAGACAGATGATCCTGACAAGATTAAGGCACTGAAAAAGACGATTTCTGAAAAGGAGACCTATTATAATATCCTGGCGGACAGAGCACGGGTGCAATCATGACAAAGAGGTCTTTGCCGCCGATAAATTGAAATAAGGGTCCGATTCGGTACGGTTAGCATAAACAGCGGATTACACTGAAAACGGCTGCTTGATCTCTGGATGTTCCCTCTTCGATGAGCAGGAAAACAGGGATGGGGCAGCTGTTTCTGTTTACATTAATTTCTTTTCTTATTCCACTTGCGTACACAGTTCAAAAAATGATATGATAATATGAACTGTAGCAGTAACACGAGTCTTTGTTTTTATATATGAGTATTCTGAATTTTGCGGGAGGGAACAACAGTGGATAAGCTGATCGTACGCGGGGGAAAACGGCTGGTTGGCACGGTCAAAACGAGCGGTGCGAAAAATGCGGTGCTTCCTATTATTGCCGCATCTATTTTAGGGGAGACCCCAAGTCATCTGGATGAGATTCCCAATCTGGATGATGTACATACGATTTGCAGGGTGTTAGAGTATCTTGGTGTGAAGGCTGACATTTCCAAAGAACATGAGCTGACCCTGGACACGACAAGAATCTCTGCTTATGAAGCGCCATATGAACTGGTGCGCACCATGCGAGCTTCTTTTGTGGTACTGGGTCCGCTGCTGGCCCGGAAGGGGCATGCCCGTATCTCCCAGCCCGGAGGTTGTGCCATTGGCAGCCGTCCCATTGATTTACATTTAAAAGGGTTTGAAGCCCTGGGGGCAAAAATTTCCCAGGATCATGGCTTTGTTGACGCTGTGGCTCCCGACGGACTGAAGGGCGCCGATATATATCTGGATTTTCCCAGTGTGGGCGCTACGGAAAATATCATGATGGCAGCCTGTCTGGCTGAAGGTACCACTACCCTGGAGAATCCTGCGGAAGAACCTGAAATCGTCGATCTGGCCAACTACCTGAACCAGATGGGGGCCCGGGTGCGGGGGGCCGGAACAGACGTAATCCGGATCGAGGGCGTAAAGAAAATGCACGGGGCAGAGCATACGGTTATCCCCGACCGCATTGAGGCGGGCACCTATATGATCGCGGCAGCCATGACACACGGGGACGTGATCATTGAGAACGTATTGGCAGAGCATCAGAAACCGCTGCTGGCGAAGTTGAGAGAGGCAGGGGTGCTGATTGAGGAGGACATCGACCGGATCCATGTAGCCTGTCCGGGAACCCTGAAGGGAGTCCATGTGAAGACGCTTCCCTATCCCGGCTTCCCGACGGATATGCAGGCGCAGATCATGGCCATGATGACTGTATGCGAGGGTCGCAGTACAGTGATGGAAACGGTATTTGAAAACCGGTTCATGCATGTGGTTGAATTGAACCGCATGGGAGCTAACATTGTGACCACCGGAACCCGCGGTGCCATGATCGAAGGTCCTGCCCGACTGACCGGTTGTGAGGTGAATGCTACGGACCTGAGGGCCGGGGCGGCCATGATCCTGGCAGGGTTGGCAGCGGAAGGGACTACTACGATCGGAAACCTGCACCACATTGACCGGGGATATGAAGATATCGTAGGCAAGCTGCAGGCGCTGGGCGCAGATATCCAGCGCATAAGCGAGAAGGATTGAGGCTGTGTACCGTGAAGAAAGCGGCGGGGAAAACTCATCGCCGTACAGCCGGCCTGTGTTCCGGTTGTGGAAAGGAAAGGCCTGACGGCTGATTTTATCATACAGGAGACATGATATGTTTGGGGGACATACAGATATTGGCATAGATTTGGGAACCGCAAATATCCTGGTCTATATCAAGGGGAAGGGTATCGTGCTGAACGAGCCTTCCGTGGTGGCGGTGGAAAAGGCCGGAAACAAGATCTTAGCGGTAGGCACGGAGGCCCGTGATATGCTGGGCCGGACGCCTCAGGGCATCGTAGCGGTACGCCCGCTGAAGGAAGGAGTCATCGCCAATTATACCATTACCCAGAAAATGCTGGAGTATATTATCAACAAGGTGGCGGGGAAAAGCTTTTTCTTTAAGCCCCGTGTCATGACCTGTATACCCGTGCACATCACTTCGGTGGAAAAGCGTGCGGTTCTGGAGGCTACCATCCAGGCCGGTGTATCCAAGACCTATCTGATTGAGGAACCGCTGGCAGCGGCGCTGGGTGCAGGGTTGGACATCATGGTTCCTTCGGGGAAAATGGTGGTGGATATCGGGGGAGGAACTACTGATATCGCGATACTAAGCCTGGGAGGCGTGGTGGACAGCGATTCGGTCCGTATTGGCGGGGATAAGTTCGATGAGAGCATCGTCCGTCATATCAAAAAGGAATATAATATCCTGATTGGGGAGACGACGGGGGAAGCTGTCAAGAAAGCGATTGGGAACGTATATCCGGGAGAACCGGTCAAGACTATGGATATCCGGGGACGGGATGCTGTAAATGGATTACCTGCTGCGGTGACGGTGACATCGGAGGATGTTCGTAAAGCACTGGAAGAGCCGTTGGAAACGTTGATCGGGCGGATTCGTTCTGTGTTAGAGAAATGCCCGCCGGAATTGTCTGCGGATATTGTTGACAATGGTATTTATCTGACCGGTGGCGGTGCGCTGCTGGGGGGACTGGCCAAAGTGCTGGAGGAAGATACCGGAATCCGCGTCTATGTGGCAGAAAATCCGCTGGATTGCGTGGCCATCGGAACAGGAAAGGCACTGGATAATCTGGACAAACTGCGGCCCGGTACGGTTTACAGCAATGCGATGTTTTAAAAATTTGCTGGTTTAACGGATATTCACGGTGTTGCAGGATGCAGGCCTTATTAAACGAAATACCATGCTTATCGTGAAAGAAAAAAGCAAATTCCGGGACGGTATTGGAAAGATCCGGCGTGCGGTCTTTTCCACGCCGTCCTGCTGATTTTGCGTGGGAACAGAGGAGTCAGATGTTGTTACGTTGTAATGCAAAAAAATTTTTAAATCATATGATCCCATTGCTGGTAGTGGCATATATGATGCTCTTGCCGGTATCTGCAGAGGCGAGGATAACAGATGTGCGGACTGGCAGCGGGGCGGCCAGGGTGCGGATTGTACTGGATATGGATGCCCCTGCGAAATTTAAGGAAAGCAGCGGTCCGGAGGGGATTACCCTGGAAATTGGCACTGCGGCCAAAAGCGGTATCCAGCGTAAGGTAAATGATGGGACAGTCGGAGATATCGTCTTGGAAAAGACTGGTAAAAATACCAGCCGGCTGCAGGTCAAACTGAAAAAATCCGCCCAGCACAAGGTGCTTGTGCTGAAAAATCCGAACCGGATTGTGCTGGATATTTACCGGATCCAGATCATAAAAACTACGAAGGAACTGGGAGACGGGCTAAGCTATACCTTCTGGCAGGACGACATGAACGGACTTCCGGTCCGTCTTTACGTGTTGAGCCTGCGGCCTGACAGCGGCTATTATCTGAAGCCGTTTTCCGGTGCCGTGAACCGGAACGGCCGGGGCCGGCTGGCAGGTGCGGCGGCGGCCGTGGGAGCGCGGGGCGCCGTGAACGCTTGTTATTTTGATACAGATGGATGGGTGATTGGGAACTGCAAATGGAACGGCAGCTTTTTCGGAGTGGAATCTACGCCCCGGACTGCCCTGGTGGTAGATAAGGAAGGACGCACTTCTGTGCAGAAGGATCTGGCGTACCGTGGCAGCGCCACTTTGCCCGGCGGCAGGGCTGTCACTATTAAAGGCCTGAACAGGCAGAGGATTACAGATGATTTGGTACTGTTCAACCTGAACTATGCCGCTTCTACCCATACCAACGAGCATGGGTGTGAGGTAAAGGTGAAGCAGGGACGCGCAATAGAGGTTTCCAAAAAAGGAAACATGTCACTGGACAGCAATTCCCTGGTGCTTTCCGGACACGGGGTGAATGCGGACATACTGGCCAGGGTAAAACGGGGCGACCGGATTGCTATTGACCAGACACTGGGAAGCCGGGTGGCGGATGAGGCAACCCTGGTCGTGGGAGGCGGACCGTTGCTGCTGGAAAATGGGCAGGTCAACGTCCGCATCCGGGAGGAATCTATCGCACCGGATATTGCTTACGGACGGGCCCCGCGCACCGGCGCGGGAGTAACAGCTGATGGTACTGTGCTGCTAATGGTGGTGGACGGACGGAGCCGCAATTCTGCTGGTATGACGCTGAAAGAATTTGCCCAGTACATGAAACGGTTTGGAGCTGTTTCCGCCGTGAATTTTGACGGTGGGGGATCCTCTGAGATGGTGTTGGACAGGAAGATTCTGAACCAGCCTTCTGATGGGGGAGAACGTCCTGTCAGCATTGGTCTTGGAATTTTCCGGAAGTAATTTTGCAAAAAACTTAATTCGCTGTATAATAAAGTATTAAGAAGATATCTATTTTTAGCTGTAGTAACAAAAGGATCATTTTATGAAAAAGCTGATTCTGACAATCTGTCTATTGCTGTGCTGCATTGCGTCACAGGTCTTTGCCCGTACCCCGCTGATGCCGGTGGACAACCTTAGGGCAGGCATGCGGGGATATGCAAAGACTGTAATTTCCGGTGATACAATTGAAACATTTCCGGTGGAGATCTTGGGAGTGACGGGCAGTGAAACATTGGGGTACCAGATTCTCATGAGGGGAAGCGGAGAAGTATTGGACCGCAGTGGAGGTATTGCCCAGGGAATGAGCGGCAGTCCTGTTTATATCGACGGGAAACTGGTAGGCGCTATTGCCTTTGGAAAAGCCTTTACGGATCCCCACTACTGCCTGCTGACACCGATACAGGATATGCTGGAACTTTTGGACCGACCCGTTCCGCACAGGGAACAGGCCGACAGTTCCCTGTTGCCCAAAGGGACCGCTCTTATGGCAGGGGGATTTTCGAAAGAAGGAATTGCTTTGCTGGAACAGGAGCTGGCTTCCGCAGGGATCACTGTTATGGATACAGGGGCATCCGGAAAAGAGTCTTCGTCCCGGGACCTGGAGCCGGGGAGTTCCGTAGGGGTTGCTTTGGTACAGGGAGATGTCTCACTGGGGGCCCTTGGAACTGTCACTTGGACAGATGAGACAGGACGGCTGATTGCGTTCGGGCATCCTTTTATGCAGCGGGGGAACACTGACTTTTTCCTGACGAAGACCTGGGTACTGGCATCCCTTCCCAATTTACAGACGGCATATAAGATTGGAAACATCGGGGAAGCGGCGGGGTCGGTGACGCAGGATCGGAGTGCGGGCGTGGCCGGACAGATTGGCCGGCTGCCCTCCTATATCCCCTTATATGTGTCGGTCACGGACTCGAGCCGTTCTAACAATGGCAGCATGCGTGCAAAGGTGGTCAATGATGAACAGTTGGCCCCGGCGCTGCTGAGTTCTATTATGGTCAGCCAGGCTTCCAAGGTCGCGGATCAGGGATCCGGCGGAAGTGCACGTGTCCGGTTTGATATTACCGCTATGGACAGCAAAGAGGAACTGCTGCACATAAACAGGGAAAATATGTATTTTGACAAAAATTCTATTATCAAACCCCTGCCGGTGGAACTGCAGGAAACTGTACAAGTGCTGCTCCAGAATAAGCTGGAGAAGGTTCGCATCACAAATGTAGATGTAAACGTGGACATGAGCACCGAAATCCTTGTTGCGGAGATTAAGAAGGTCTCTGTGGAAGAAAAGAAGGTACGCCCGGGCGATACGATCCATTTGAATGTTACCATGAAACCTTACCGGGGGGAGGAGATGACCCGGACGGTCGCCTATAAGCTGCCGAAGGACGCGGCAGGAGAAATAAGGCTGAAAGTCAGGGGCGGCGCTTCCATGTCATGGATCAAGGAGTTGCTGCGAAGACAAAAGGATGAAGGCGTACCGCAGGAAAACAAGGAAAAGCAGAAGGAGTCTAAGAAAGAAAAGGATATAAAGCTTTCAGATTATGTCCGCGAGGTAAACAGCGCAGACCGCAATAACGATATCATTGTAGAATATGCTCCGGATATGGGACGAAGAGCGGTTCCTGACGAAGAGGGGGAAGAAGAAACCTTAGCTTCCATGCTGGCTGGCGGACGTAATAAACAGTCTGTTCCTGTAGATTTTATTGTAGACGGCGAGGTACAATTAACAGTAAGGCTGCCTTAAAGTAACCGTTCTGGCAACAGAATGTCTTAAAAATGTCACAATTTTAATTTATACTTCCACTATAATGTTATTAGTATGATTTGCTAAAAAAGGGTCACACAAACTATGGAATTCGGGAGGAAGGAGGACGGCGTATGCTTCGTGAACTGTGTGCCGCGACCGGTGCCTGGGTATTGCATTTTTGCAAGGTTAGCGGACAGATGACGCTGCTTTTTCTGGATACCCTTTCCATGATCCGGTCTGTCAGCATAAAGGAAACACTGCGGCAGATGGCCCTGCTGGGGGCAGACTCACTGCCGATCGTGCTGCTGACTATGCTGTGTACCGGCATGGTATTCTCTGTGCAGACCGCCAAGGAGTTTGTGGCCCTGGGAGCTTCCGGAACCGTCGGGGGGATTGTTGCGATCGCCATGGGACGGGAACTGGTGCCGGTTTTGACCGGTGTTGTGGTTGCCGGGCGGATCGGTGCGGCTATTGCAGCAGAACTGGGAACCATGAAGGTTACGGAACAAATTGATGCCCTGCGGGTCATGGCAACCAGCCCGATCCGCTATCTGGTAGCGCCGCGCTTCCTGGCGATGGCACTGATGATGCCGGTGTTGGTTGTTTTCGGCAACTTTATCGGGAACGCGGGGGGATACTTTGTAGCTCACTATTACGCGGATATCGGTTCCATGACATACCTGAACTCTGTTAAGCATTTCTGTGATTCCTTCGATCTTTTCGGCGGAATGATTAAGGGTGTGGTGTTCGGGGCCATTATCAGCATCGTAGGATGTTTTAAGGGACTGCACGCAAAACAGGGAGCGGAAGGCGTCGGCCTTGCGACTACTGCCTCGGTGGTCCTTTCCATTATTCTGATATTTATCACGGATTATTTCATGACAGTATTGCTGTTTGTAGATAAGTAAGAGAGGAATTATGGCGGAATCTGTAATTTCCCTGCAGGGACTGGAACTCGCTTTTGGCGAAAAGAAGGTGCTTCGGGGGATTGATCTGGAAGTAAAAAAGGGAGAGACCATGGCGGTGATCGGTCCTTCAGGAACGGGTAAAAGCACCATCCTGAAAGTGTTGATCGGCCTGCTGGAGCCGACAGGGGGGAAGATCTTCATAGAAGGCCGGGATGTCTCCCATTTGCGTGAAGAGGAATGGAATGAAATCCGTAAGCATATAGGGATGGTATTCCAATACTCTGCGCTGTTTGATTTCCTGGATGTGGGGGAGAACGTAGCCTTTGGCCTGCGGCAGCATTTCCGCCTCCCGGAAGAGGATGTCCGGAAAAAGGTGGATGGCCTGCTGGAAGACGTAGGAATGGCAGATGCGAAAGGTATGTATCCTGTAGAACTGTCCGGCGGCATGAAGAAACGGGTAAGCCTGGCAAGAGCGTTGGCTTTCGGACCACGCATCGTCCTGTATGACGAACCTACGGCAGGATTGGATCCCATACGGATGAGGAACATCAGCCGTCTGATCCGTGACACACAGAACAAGTATAAGGTGACATCTATCCTCGTGACCCATGATATGGACTCGGTCTATGTGGCCGCTGACAGGGTCGCCCTGATTAATAACGGGAAGATCGTGGCCGTAGGGACGCCGGAAGAATTCAGAAACTCGGACAACCCGCTGATTCGCGGATTCATAACCGGGGAAGAGATAGCGGGAGCAACGGAGGCATTTCGATGAAGACAAGTGAAGTGAAGGTAGGGGCACTGACACTGGGAGGAGCCGCGATTCTGGCGGGAATGATCAGTTTTCTGGGAGCTTTTAATTTGTTTGACCGTGGATACGACCTGAATGTGGCCTATCCAGCGGTGAACGGACTGCAGGTTGGCAGCGCGGTACGTTATGCGGGTGTCAACATCGGTACTGTAAAAGAAGCCAGAGTGGAACCGGATCAGGTAGTTGTAACCGTGCACGTCAATAAAGATGTACAGATTCCCCAGGAAGCAGAATTTTCTATCGGTTCTGACGGTGTTATGGGGGAAAAGTATGTGGATGTACGGGCGCCCAAGAAGTACAGCGGCGTCTATCTGAAGCCGGGAAGCACTCTGACAGGAGAGCCAGGCGGGGATATTAATGACGTTATGGCTAATGCGGGAAAGGTACTGGAAAAACTGGAAGACATCGCGGATGTATTTAACAATATCTTTGGGGACAAAGAAGTGCAAAAATCCCTGCGGGACGGCTTTCTCAACTTACGGGACATCAGCAATAACCTGAACAAATTCACGAAAGTGATGGCTGATGCAGCCAAGGATAACCAGGCGGCGATCAATAATATGGTAGCGCAGTTAAATCAGACAAGCGTCCGGCTTAACAAGACGATGAGCCATGTGGAAAGCCTCATGACGGGTGTTGATGCCAATGGCCAGACGGGCCGAAATATAGCGATGATGGCACAGAATCTGGCGGTTACCAGCAGAAATCTGGAAAAGATATCCGGCAGTTTGGCTGAAGTGGCAACAGATCCACAAACAAAAGAGGATCTGAAAGCCACGATCCACAATGCCAGGGGTGTGACAGAACGGGCCAACAAGATCCTGTCCATGGGGGACGGGATGAAGGTGAAGGCCCGGGCGGATGTGTTGCACAGCGCCAGAGGCAGAGACTGGCGCAGTAATTTCGGTATGCAGTTTGAAAAATCCGGGAAAGGGACATTTGGTTATATTGGAGCCTCCAGCATAGGTGATAATACCAAACTGGATATGTATTTCGGCAAGCGGTTCAGCGGATTCAGTATCAGCGCAGGTGCCATGCAGGGAAAAGCCGGCATAGGGCTGGGGTATGATTTTAATCCGAAGTTTCGCATCTATTCCCAATTGTATGATTTCGATGACAGCAAGCTTCGTTTTGGCGGTGAATACCTGATCAGGAACAATATCTACCTGACAGGGGAAAGCCTGGATCTTCTCCATGGCAGCAAAAGGGATGTATATTTAGGCATACGGGCCTATTTCTGATAAAAGAACCGGTATGAATGCGGCCTGTGACACGATGGTATATTTTGGATCCCGGTATCGGCGTCTCTTGACTTTTGCATCGGGATTTATATATAATACTTATGCTGACTCATCAGTCAGAAAATGGAGGTAGCAAAATGATTAAGAGAAAACAAGCTGGGCGCACTGCATTGTTAAGCGCATTGTTTGTTGCCCTGATGGCACCTTCCGCTTTTGCCGCGGAGTCCTTGCCCATCAATTTGCAGACAGCTATTGACAAGGCGTTTGCCAGCCATGCGGATATTAAAAAAGCTGAATACAATCTGGATGCCGCCCGGGCAGATTATAATGCCGCCAGGGAAAGCTTTGGGCCTAAGGTGACTTTTTCCCACAACACTTCCCGGGGAGGGTTTTGGCATGACCAGTTTAATATGAGTTCCGGATTGTACGATAAACAGATCGGCAATACATATAGCAACGGCCTGAACCTGTCTGTTCCTATTTATAATGGAAGTCTGAATGCTGCAGAAAAACGTGCAAAGGCGGTGTATCAGAGCAGTGTGTTGGGAGAAGAGCTGGCATTCATAAAACTGAAAGCAACTGTAACGGATGCGTATTATGCGCTGCTGGCTGCCAAAGATGCCCGTGTGGTATGTGAACAGTCCGTGGAAGCATTGGAAGACCATCTGAAAAATGTACAGGCCCAGTATGATGTGGGTGTTGTGGCAAAGGTCGATTTATTGCGCAGTGAGGTGGAGTTGACATCGGCTCAGCAGTCCCTGATCAAGGCGGACAACGGGTATAATATTGCGGAGGCCAATCTGAACAACCTTATGGGGATCCCGCAGGATACAAAACTGAACCCGATGGAGGAACTGAGTTACAATGCATATACAGAGTCCCTGCCAAACTGTATCAATTATGCCATGTTGCACCGTCTGGACCTGCAACAGAGCAGCCTGCAGGTAAAGTCGGCAGAAGCTGCACTGAATGGAGCGAAGGCCGGATGGACTCCCTCTGTTACCGGTTCTGCGTCCAACCAGTGGAGTGGCAACGACTGGCCCGGAGATGACGGAAACAGATGGGGTGCAGGGTTCAGTGTCAATATGAATGTATTTGATAGTGGCGTTACTAAATCCAACGTTGCAGCGGCCAAGGCGAATCTGATGACTGCCAAGGAATCCTATCGGCAGGATACGGATGCAGTGCAGTTAGATGTGCGGAATTGCTATTTTAACCTGCGTGAGGCGGAGAAACGGATTTCCACCACTGAGGTAGCCGTAGCAAAGGCGGAGGAAGATTATCATATCGCCCAGGTCCGCTATGAAGCCGGCGTGGGTACCAACACGGACGTACTGGATGCACAGGTTGCCCTGCGGGAAGCGAGGAACAACTACAATACGGCACTGTATGATTACAATACTTCCAGAAGCGCGCTGCAGACAGCCATGGGTATTGAAGCCCGTCCCGGTGACTATAAGTATCTCACCTACGGGGAGCGCTTTAAAGCGACCAAGGCGCTGTATAACGCAGCAGCAGAAACGACCGATTCCGAAAAGATGTTAAAGGAACGGGTCAAGGCGCTGGAAAAGGCCCGCGTGGAACGCAGAAGGGCAACGGCGGCCGCTGAAAAAGCAGCGAAAAGCGAGAAATAACAGACTGGATACACCGGCCTTATTGCATGCCGGACCGTAATATGACACAGGAGAGTGGATCTTGTAATAGCAGGGTCCGCTCTTTTTGTTTTTGTATTCCTTGCTGCAAAAGTTCACAGAAGTGATACAAACAGTGATGAATTTTAACACCGTTTCTGCTATAATTAAGTATCATGGGATAGTATTTTTATTTATATGAAATCAGACAGTAATAAACTGTTATTTGTCATATAACTCCCTTGTGCGGTAAGGCGAAGGCAGGGGTAAAACACCGGAAGAGATTATGTTATTCCGTGGATTCGTGGAATAGTAATCGGTGGCTCTGTTTTGCACGGTCTTTGTGATTGCAGCATAAGTCAAATGAGAAACATTTCTAATTTTTACGGAGGCACAGACACACGATGAATCGCTTGGCAAAATGGCTTATTGGCATAGCTGCGGTACTCTGTGCCCTTTTTGCGGGTATTACCCAGCTTGTGCTGCCTGCCCTGATGGATCGGGCCGTGCCGTATGTGGAAAAAATGGCAACAGATTATATCCACGGCTCTGCTACCATCGGTTCGATATCCAAATCCGGCTTTGCAGAGCTTCTGGTCAAAGATGTGATCGTAAAAGATAAAAAGCAACAGCCCGTGGCCGTGATGCCGGAAACCCGGATATCTCTTAATCCGCTGAAATTGCTGGGTGGGATAGAAAAAGTGATCTCTTCTGTGGAGATGAAGAAACCTGTTTTATACATCCGGCAGGATAAAGACGAGACATGGAACTTTCAGTCACTGTTGAAACATTCAGATTCTGAAACCACACCTTTTTACGGGAAAGCGGAAGTAAAACAGGGATCTGTTGTTGTACAGCTTCCTGAGGGAACCTGGGAATATGATGTGAATGGTTCAGTAGATGGAAGTTATAATCCCGCTTTTGACCTGGACTTTACCGTAGATGCCCCCGGCATGGAAACGGCTCGTTTCATCGGAAGCATCGACAACAAAGGGATTGGCAAGATCGTCATGCGGTCGTCCCGTGTAGACCTGGCACCTTATGGTCCGTTGGCTCTTCGCTACGGACAAGTGGAAGGCGCTGCCGGGCAGGTGACGGATATTGACGGGCAATGGGATAATGATGGCAGCAACACCGTCCTGCGGGGCACATGCAACCTGCAGGATGTAAGGGGTTCGTACAGCCTTGGCGGCCAGACTGTTCCGTTCCGGATCACAGGGAAGGTATCTTCGTCAGATCATGCCATTAGGGTAAAGGATCTTATGATCAGCCTGAATGGGCAGAAAGCCCTTGTTTCGGGTACTGTGGATATCCGTGACACGGATAATCCTGAGGGGCAGGTTTCCCTGCGGGCCGATACATTGTCTTATGCGGGAGAAACCGTATCAGGCCTGTTGGCCGAGATGGTTTTGGCCGATCGGAAGGCGGCTGTTAATCTTATTCAGGCGATTTATCGGGGAGGCATTGTCAACGGGCAGGGAACCTATGATTTGAGCACAGGCAGGATCAGCGGAGAGGCTGGTATCCGGAAAGTTACGTTGGACGGGGAACAGACCAGCGGGGAAAAGATTCTACTGAACGCGGTCTTGGCAGGCAGCGGAACCTATGACAGGGAAAGAGGAATTTTGAAGGTCAGTGTGGCCGCCAATACCATGGATTTGCAGTGGCGGGATACGATCCTGAAGGTGATGGATTTTGACGCGGATCTGACCGATACAGGGGTTCGGATCAATACTTTTTCCGCTTTTGCAGATCATGGCGCGATGACGGCTGCCGGTACGGTGGGATATGACGGAACCTACGATTTGAAGGGCCGGATGACCGATATGCCGATCGCCCCGGCGCTGGCTGTATGTGGCCAGGAAGGGAGTGGACTTCTTACTTCAGACTGGTGGCTTTTCGGCCGGGGATCTCGGGTGAACTTTGAGGGCCCGGTCCGGCTGCGGCAGGCTGTCTGGAAGGATTTGGCTGTGGAAGAGGGACTGGGGGAGGTAACGGTACGTGACAATGTTGTCACCCTGAAAGATTACCGCCTTGTTATGGAACAGGGAACCCATCTGACCAGCGGAACCATTGATCTGAGAGGGGACGAGCCTGCATTTGATTTAGCGGTAGATACGGAAAAGGTCAGGATAGAACCATTGATCGCTGCGGCAGGATGGAAAGATTCCGTTAAAGTGACAGGAAATCTTTCCAACCATATGTTGCTGACAGGCTCTCTTTCTGATCCGACTGTAAAAGGCAATGTAGATATGTCTGATGGCAGCGTACAGGGTTATCTGGTAGACTCCGCAGTAGGTGGATATGTGTATCATAAAGGGGAGCTTACGCTGCAGAATATTATCGTGAAAGCCCTTTCCACTACCCTGAAACTCCACGGGTATATGGACGCGAAGCATAACCTGGATTTTCAGGCGGAGGCCGAGAATGTGTATCTGGAACGCCTGCCTTTGCAGGAAGAGAATATAAAGCTGTCAGGATATGCATCGGCTGAGGGGCATCTGGGCGGAACGATGGAAAAACCGCTCTTTGCCGGGAATGTTACCAGTGAAGAGTTCCGGTTCAACGATGTGCCGGTGAAGAACCTGAAAGGATCCCTGATCAGCAATGGGAACGATATCAATTCCCTAAAGGGATCCTGTGAACAGGAGAATACAGATGGTCTTACTTCGGCCTACATGATCGACCTGTCTCTTAATCTTCCTGCCCGGAGCCTGACGGGGCGGATGGGAATCATGTACGGGGATCTGCAGAATATCATGAAAATGGCAAAGGTTGATTTTCCGTTAAAGGGTCTGGCTGCCGGGACGCTGGAGTTTAACGGACCGGGAAAGGGTGTGCTAGCTGATTTCTGGGGATATAAATTGGATATCAACGGCGTCAAGTATGACCAGATGGCGGTAAAAGCCCTGTTGAACAAGGGTGTGTTGACTATTGATACTATAAAACTACAGGAAGACAGAGCATTTCGCCGGGAAGGAACCATTTCCCTGACTGGTATGGCGGATTTACGAAAACGGCAGATGCAGATCAAAGCCGAAGCAGTGGATGCCAATCCTGCCATCCTCACCGCCTTTATGAAAAAACCGCTGGCGCTGGCGGGTTCATTGAACATGACAGCCCATTTGGAAGGCAGCATGGATTCTCCTGTGGGGACAGGTGTCATAGAGCTTACCGGGGGGAATCTGGAAGGAGCGTCCTTTGACCGGGGCATTGCGGAAGTCTCGCTGGAAAAAGATGTTCTCACACTGAAGCGGCTTACGGCGGAAAAGGATATTTATTATCTGAATGCCAGCGGTAAAATTCCGATGGATTTGTTCAGGGATAAGGAAAACCGGAAGAATCCGAATGCACAGATGGATATTCTGACGGATTTCAGTCATGCAAGTCTTGCGGTCCTAGGGACGCTTCCCGCCGTCGAATGGGGTGTCGGAGAAGCGCAGGGAAACCTCCGGCTGACGGGGACACTGGAAGATCCGCAGATGTTTGGATCGCTGGGGGTCACGGACGGATGCGTAAAACTTGCAAATGTCTATACGCTGATTGATAAACTTAACCTGAAAATCGTTTTTGACGGTTCCCGGATCGTTCTTGAACAGGTATCTGCAGTTCTTGGCAAAGGAACGGTGGAAGGCAGCGGAACCTATGATTTGAAAGCGAATGATGAAAAAGCCTACTTGTTCTCCGGAACGGCCAACAATGCGGAAATCGATTCGCCGGTGTTTAAGGGACGGATTAATGGGACATTTTCCGTTATGCCGGAATATTACCGGCTTCCCAGGCGTCTGTCCCGACAACAGGATGTGAAAGGTAACGGGACTGACGGAAATCCTGTGGAAAAAGAGGGCTGGCGGGCAAAGGTCAAGGCCGATGTACGGTTGGATGACGTCCTGGTGAACATGCCTACGGTGCCCTCTCTGGGAGAAGGATCCGGCAATTTGGGGATGGATGTAGCCGTGTCGCTGGGACCCAAAGTACACCTTTACAACAAATATCTGTATGATTTGTGGCTCAAAGGACAGATCCATATGAAAGGAAGCACGATCCTTCCCAGGATCGAGGGCAGTATTGAGACGGATAAAGGAACCGTGACCTATCTGCGGACGCGGTTTAATGTGGAAAAAGGGTCTGTCCGCTGGTCGGAACGGGGGACGTTCCTTCCGGCTGTCAAACTGGACGCCAATACAAAATTCAACCGTTACCGCATAGAGTTGCATATTGAAGGCCCTCTGAGCAAAGACAACCTGAATCTGGTGCTCAGATCCAATCCTACCCTTTCACAGGATGCCCTGGTCCGCATGCTGACGCTGCAGCGTTCTTCGGCAGGCAGCGACGATTTGACAAATGAAGACATGCAAAACCTTCTGATTGCAGGACTGGAGACAGGCATTTTGGGGGATGTGGAACAGATCATCCGGAAGGCGCTGGGCATTGACGAATTTCGTTTATATGCAGGCAAGGTGGAAAACGGAGTGGATTTCGATAATCAGATCGTCCGGGAGTTGACACAGGATGAGAAAGAACAGTATAATTTTCTAATAGCAAAAAATTTGACAGAACGGTGGAAGATCGGATATACCCGCAGTTTTAATGGCATGCACGATAATATTTATACGCAGTACCAGTTGACGGACCACCTGAACCTGACGCTTTCGCAGAATGAGGACCACGAAAGGCGGTACAGCATAGAATACCACATTACATTCTGATGGAGGGGAGTACATGCTGCAAAAATATCTGGAAGAACTGAAAAAAATAAAAATGCTTTCCCCGGAGGAAGAAAAAGAGCTTTGGATCCGGGCATCGGAAGGGGATGAAAGAGCCCACAGGAAACTGACCGGGGCCTATCAGCCATTGGTCTTCAAAACAGCCATCCGGTTCCGTCTGCCGGAAGAACTCACCATAGAACTGATCCAGGAGGGGACAATCGGGTTGCTGGAGGCCGCTGAAAGCTATGATCATACAAGAGGAGTGGCTTTCAGTCTGTATGCGATCCACCGCATACGCGGGAGGATGTGTGATTTTCTGAACCGGGAGTTTTCCCGTGATGAAATTTATCTGGATAAAAAAATTCTGGCGGGCCGGGAAATCGGGCCGGCCATTCCTGCCCCGCAGCTTTTGCCTGAGGAATTGGCGGAACGGCATGCCATAGCGGAACGGGTATCCCGTGCTGTGGACCGGCTTCCGCAAAAAGAAAGGCAGGTCCTTCAGGGAATCTTTTTGGAAAACAAGCCTGCTGTGGAACTGGCTGAAGATATTCATGTGACGATCAGCCATGTGTACCGATTGGAAAAACAGGGCGTGCGGCGGATTCGAGGGATGCTGTCCAGGTTTATGAGCGAATTTAGGAAATAGGAAGCCGCTGGTCGCCTGATAAGTATATTTGGGAAGCAGGGAATTATAGACGTTCATTGTGCGACCGCTGGAATACTGCAGATGATTGGAATTTGATGATAACCGGTGAAATTGCAGCGTAAATTGAAGAAAAAGAAATCTAATCAACAAAAATGAAATTTTAAGAATCTTTTTTAAAAGAGAATTTGCCAAATCAAAACAGATTATATATAATTAATAGATAGGGTTGGAGGTGCACTCTATGACTGAGAGCCATTCCGTCTGCAACCGGATACGAAATGCCCGGGCCAGTCTGGATAATGCGGAACGCAGTTTCCGCAGCAATCAGGATGTCCGGGGCGAACTGGATCTGATGCTGGCAGAGGCAGAGCTGGAAAATTTGCGGCAGAAGCGTACAGGCCTGTTTTCCTGGACACGGCATGTGCTGGCTCTATGCCTTGCTGTCCTTTTGCTGGCAGCGGGTGGTCTGGGCTGGTGGTGGGCATCTTCCTATGGGGGAAACACGACCAGCGCGGCAGGCCGCCAGGGATTGTCTGCGGGAGATGTACAGAACGGGGCTGCAGCCGGCCAGAAACAGGTTTTAGTCAAAACGGCTGAGGGTGTTGGGCATGTTATAAAAACAAAGCCCGACAGCAGGCAGAAAAAGTCTCTGCCTGAAACGGCTGCTGCCGTATCAATTCCAAAAAAGGAAAGCTCCGGCAGTGTAAGCCTTTCGTCCAGCCAAATGAAGCAACTTATCCGTTCCGGGAAGCAGGAACTGGGAACCGTGAAATAGTGTCCAGGGTCCGGTAATATGGCCGGACTCCCAGACGGGCATTGATATATAGAGTAAAATTACAGGCAAGTCTACAACCGATTCGGGTTGCCAACTATTGAGGGAGGTTTGTAAATATTATGAAACATGCTTTGACGAAGCAGATCACGATGGGGTTCATGACCGCTTTGGTCGCTGTAAGTCCTGTATTTGCGGAGACGACACCGACCGTATCCCAGCAGATCGGCCTGAAACGGAAGACAACAGGTACCGTAGAGAACGATCCGAATGCTCTTCCGGCACCGGACAGCGCGGCAGGGCAGGCGGCCCGTCCGAACCGTCTCAACCTTCCTCCCAGAGAGGTGCCGGAGCCGGCTCAGGATCTGCGGGTATCCCAGGAAGAGGAGAGTGGGCTTTCTCCATATATGGATAAGGTGCTGACTAAAGTCGAGATTGAGGGAAATGTGGAGATTCCTACAGAGGAGATCCTGAAATCTGTGACCAGCATTCCGGGTCTTCCGCTGACGGAAGAAAGCGTTACCAGGGATCTGCAGTCCATCTACGCCATGGGCTGGTTTCATGATGTGTATCCTACATTCCAGCTTGTTCCGGAAGGAGTGCAGGTCACATACCATGTGATGGAAAACCCCAATTTTGAGCGTCTGGAGGTTACGGGAAACACAAAGATCTCCACCGAAAAGATCCGCAGCATCGTCAACCTGCATAAGGGCAAAATGGTCAATATACGGGAAGCGACGAGAAAGCTGCAGTTTGTGGAAGAACAATACAGGAGGGATGGGTATATCCTGGCCAGGCTTACGGATGTAGCCCTCCATCCGGACGGGGTGCTGGCTGTACAAATCAACGAAGGTATTGTGGAAGATTTCAAGGTCAAGGGAAACGTTAAGACAAAGGACAAGGTGATCTTGCGGGAGATCCGCCTCAAGAAAGGGGAACCTTTCAACTCGACACTGGCCCGCCGTTCCCTGCAGCGCATCCAGAACCTGGGCTTTTTTGAAGATGTCAATATGAAACTGAATCCCGGCCGTGCGCCTAATGCGGTAGAGATGGAAATCACGGTTCAGGAAGCGAATACCGGCACGTTCGGTATCGGCGCTGGTTACAGTGATGCGGACGGCTTTATCGGGATGATCACCATCGGGGACAAGAATTTCCGCGGCACCGGCGAGAGTATCCAGCTACGGTGGGAGTTTGGCGGCGCCGACAACAAAAACTATGAGCTTACCTACCGCAGACCCTGGCTGGATAAAAAGGAAACATCCCTGAACCTGTCGATCTATAATGTGACCAATGAATACGCCGACTATGACCGTGATGGCGATGAAATTGCCAGGTACGACAAGAAACGTGTGGGGCAGGAGCTTACCCTGGGCCGTCCCCAGGGAGAGTTTGTCAGCCACTATGTGACGTTGAAGCACCGTGATGACAAATATAAGGATGAAGTTAGCGGATA
>CAJOKZ010000010.1 GCA_905235335.1 uncultured Succiniclasticum sp. | reverse complement strand
CTATTTCTTCCTGGAATTCGTATACGCAGTATAATGTCCCGTCTTCTCCGATGTAAACATCCGGTTGAAAATAATATCCGATCTCGGCAATCGGACACACGTCCTGCCCGGCAAACTTCTTTACATCCTCGATAGAGTTTGCCGCCCACCCAAGTTCTCTTACCTGTTCCTGTAATTTGCCTTTTGGATTTGTACCGGTATAACGGATATATGGGATACCGTAACAATCCAAAAAGACATCATTATTATGTTTAGGTTCATTCAATTCTATATAACTGTCACGAAAAGCCCCGCCATATTCCTTAAAGAAACTGATCGCGGAAGGAAGCAGTCTGACGTTTGCTGCCTCGTATACCTCACGGAATCGGTCAACTTCTTCCTGACTCACTTCCGTTAATATCAAACGTATGGCTTCTTCGACCTTTTGCATAAGCGTACCGTTTAATTCGATCCTTTCCGGTTCTCCTGTTTTGATCAGGTATTTTACTTCGGAAAGAAACGGTCCCGTAACAGCATTTATGTTTTCTTCAAAAATGTCATACGGAGCATCCGTATACGCTTCCAGAAGATGTAAAGCCTCTTCCCTGACATCATCTTCTTTTTCCCGGATCACAACATCCTGAAGCATTTCCTTTAATGGTTCGTACAGGTTGCTCAGATCATTTTCATAATACGGATCGAGATACCGGTCCAGATAGTACAGCAGCCGCCGTTTCGCTCCCGTATCATTCCCATGTAAGACCGTATAGATCGATGCGAGGCCGCCTTTTACGATTTCGACTTCCTCTGTTCCATATATGTAGTCCTTATCCAGACCATAGATCATTTCCCCGAATTGTCTTAACCATGGAGTGACGATCCTTATATCCGGGCGATAATCAAGCCTTCCGTATACTTCCGGCTTTCCTGCATTTCCGACAATCTTCATCAGGAATTGCACATCTTCCTTTAACGTTTCCTTGTTCCACGGCATCTGTCTGATGTCAAAGGAAGCCGTTCCGGGAGCGTTCTGATTGATCTCTCTGCGTTCTTTCAGGAAACCGATCAGTTCCTTTTGGTTTGGTGTCATGTCTACATCGGCGGCGGACAGGAGTAACAGCTCCAGAAAACAATCCGTGCCCTGATTGGACATAGAAAGCGTCTTTTCTTTTGGTTTCGCAGATTTTACTCTGATAATGTTACTCATGCTCTCTGCCCTTCCGGAATCTTTTAATCCGTGGTTGACGCGGTCATCCACCTGATAATCCAAAGTCAATCTGCCAAATAGAAAGAAGGCACCAGATCGTGGCTCCTGTATTTGCTGCCATACTGGAAACCTGTTTTTCTCTCGTGACCAATATATTCCTTTATTTCTTCAAGAGTATATGTTTCCAGGCCTTCTTTATACAACTGAGTCTCAGCATAAATGAACTCTTCGTTTTCGGGATCTTTGTATCCGCCGCTTCCTACAGATTCGCGCAGCTGCTTTTTTGTGCAGTGATCCCACCAAAGGATGGATGAGATTCGCCCCCCTTCAGCATAAAGAAGATCAAGAAAGGATTCCCAATCCTTGAATAAATATTCTGAACAGAAAGAGTTATTTTCTATATAGTTCTGTACTCTTTCATTTATCATCTTTATCCTCTCAAACTCCGGTTTGACACTCAGATTTTCCGCTGTCATGTGGTCGATCAGTAACGCAAATCGTTCCAGCCAGGGGAGTACGATACATGTATTTACTTCATAAGGGAGTTTCCTAAATGTTCTTTCTTTTTGAGCTCCTTCAGTTACACGGATAAGAAACTCGACGTCTTCCTTCAAAGTTGATTCCTGCCAAACCATCTCATTCAGATCAAAGCCTGCCGTTCCCGGAGCGACAGCGTTGATGTCTTTCTGATCCTTCAGAAATGAGATCAGTTCCTGCTGTTGTTCAGTCTTTTCAAAATCGTCTGCCGAAGTAATCAAAAGATCAAGAAAACAGTCTGTTCCCTGATTGGACATGACGATCCATTCCTCATTTGGTGCTGTTTCATTCAGCCTTATGATATTGCTCATATTACCTCGCAAATCCTGATTTACAGCGTGCGGGCAAATTCTATCAGCGTTGCCGTACCGAAGGCCGTGCAGCCTTCGGGAATATGCCCTTCCGTTTTCCTGGCGGTAGATGTACCGCCGATATCCAGATGGGCCCAGGGAACTCCTTTATCCACAAAGCTTCCGATAAACACGCCCCCTGTGATGGTTCCCGCAGGCCTGCCCGCCGAATTTTTTACATCGGCACAGCTGCTTTTGATCATCTCTTTCGCTTCTTCCACAATAGGCAGGCGCCACCATGATTCCCCGACACGGTGGCCGGCTTTTCTTATCTCTTCCGCCAGGGCGTCGTCATTGGAGATGATGCCGGAAGTATGCTCACCTAAAGCAATGATCACCGCGCCGGTCAGCGTCGCAATATCCACGACCTGCCGCGCGCCTTTCCGGCAGGCATACCAGACAGCGTCTGCCAGCACCATGCGCCCTTCCGCATCCGTGTTGACCACCTCGATGGTTTTGCCGCTGGCAGCACGGACGATATCCCCGGGACGCTGCGCCGAACCGGACGGCATGTTTTCCGCACAGGCCATAATGCCTATGACGTTCACCGGCAGCCGCAGAGCGGCAATGGCCTCCATCGCGCCCAACACGGCGGCCGCGCCGCTCATATCGTCCTTCATCTCACCCATCCCGTCCGACGGCTTGATAGAGATGCCGCCGCTGTCAAAAGTGATGCCCTTCCCGACAAAAGCGATAAAAGGTTTCTCCCCGCCTGCCGCATATTTCAGTGTAATCATCCTGGGTTCACGGGCACTGCCTTGTCCTACGGCAAGGATCGCATTCATTCCAAGCCCGCGCATCTCTTCCGCCGATAACACTTCGGATTCCAAATTAAAATGCTGCGCCGTCTTTACCGCTTCTTCCGCCAGACTGCCGGGATACATCGCATTGCCCGGTTCGTTGGCCAAATCCCGGGCATGACAAATGGCCGCACAGACTTTTTCCGCATCCGCCACGATCACTTCTGCCTCTGAAACCTCGCTGAAAACAGTGACGGTTATTTTTTTTGCCAAATCTGATGATTTATTTTTGCCGGGGAATGTGCCCTCTTTTATTTCATCCGCCGCCCCGTTTACGTTTGCGATTTTATTTTCAGTTTTATTTTGGGAAGGACCGGCAGCCATTCCATCTTTTGCGCCGCCATCGCTTTTATATTTGTTAAATTCGTAGCTGCCCAGCAGCAGTCCTTCCGCCACGGCTTTCAGGTAATGGCCGCGTTTCGGATTTGCAAGGATCGGGGCAGCAGCCACCGCGTCCGAAATTTTATTTTTGCGCAGTTCCCGGACGGCAGTCCCGGCCGCCATGCGGAAATGGGCAGGCGTACACTCCCTGCCTGCCCCGATACCGGCCAGGATCACCCGCTGATATCCTGCTTTCGTTTTCACCAGTATGCCAGTCACGCTTCCTGTTTCCGTAAAGCCGTAACCCTGCTTTTCCGCCTGATAGGCGATCAGTTCAAAAATTTCTTCCGGCAGACGGAGCGAGCGGATATGATCCACGCACTCACGACACAAAAACAAAACCACTGCTTCCGCTTTTTCATACAGCGCAGCATTTTCCCTGCTGCATTTCAGATTAATAAATTTTTCCATGATCGTTCTCCGGTTTCCATCGTATTCGGTTTATTTGATTTTCATTGATAGGTTATGACGTTGATCACGCTGTCCAGGAAGGTCAGCCCGGATTTCCGATGCAGCTCCAGATCGCTGACCAGAACCCGGCGCACATAAATCTTCCGGTCTTTTACATAATAACTGCTGCTGGAATGAATTACATAGGGTGCGCCGTCTTCCATCCCCAGATACAGCATGATGTGGCCCGCTAACGATACCGCGGATCCCGGCTGCAACTTTGCAAAAAGCCGGAGACGTTCCGGCGTGTCCAAACCCTCGAAGCCGGTCACCTGCCCCGGCATCCGCTTCAGCCGGGTTGTGTTCCGGGGCAACCAGATGCCCATGGTGCTGTACACGGAACCCACCAGCGAAGAGCAGTCCACGCTCTGCATGGCACCGCCCCAGCCGTAGACCGAACCTAGGAACTTGAAGGCTTGGCGGATCACCTGGTTGGAAGTGTAAGGCAGATAGCCCCTGTGCAGGTCCGCTCCTTTATTCAACCAGACATTTTTCTCGCGGAGCTGCCCGGTCTTGTCATCCTTATACGGCAGCGCCACCTGCCATCGGTCCTTCTTTTCCTGAAGCAACAGCAAGCGCGCACCCATCAGATGGAATACATTTTCCCCGGAGGTCCGGGCCAGATAATCGCGGCCTGTCACGACCAGGAAATTCTCCGGGTCGGCATACCGTTCGAACTGTGCCCGGGAACACAGGGCAACATCTTCCCTTGCAATCCACCCGAACAAATTGTAAAGCCTTACAAAATAATATTTTTCATCCCGGGACTCATGGAGGATGGCCACCGGTTCCCCGGCTTCCAGCACAGAATCCTGCACGTTATCGTAATATACATCGTCCGCCGATTCAAAGATCCCGTCCGCCAGCGGCAGGTTGCGGATCATGGCGTGGCGGACCGTGACACCGTAACGAAGCGGAACGAATCCGCCCTCCGGGGGAAGCGTCCCCAGGGAAACGTTTTCCCTGATCTGCTCTTTTTCCTCTTCTGTCAGCTCTTTGCCTTTGCGGTACACAGTGCCCTTCATCGCCCAGGTATTGGAGATCCACGGCAGGAATTCCCTGACCGGAATGGAAGCCGGCAGCGTTTTCATATCGGTGACATCCAGGCCTGCGTTATAAATTTTACGGTTGAACTCCCTGACCCCGGTTTCATCCAGAATCACCCGATCCCCTTCCGGATTATGTGATGTCCAATACGAAGCCTCTGTCAGCGCACCGGAATCCACGATGCCTGCCAGGGCGGAAGCGGAAAACAAAAAAGAAAGCAGGAAGGGTATGAGAAATTTCTTTTTAACGTCCACGATGCGCTCCCTTCGCTTAAAACAAAAATCCTTGACGCATTCCCGCCAGCCGGAATAAAACTTAAGGAGATGCTGATTAAATGAGTTTGTGCGATGACCGAGGGCTTTTTGCAACTGACAAGAAAATGGCCCGAAGGCGCAGCCGTAGATGCGTTGAGGGACATTGACGCAGTCAGTCACAAAAAGCACCGGTCAGCGTGCAGACGAATTAATCAGCGTTTCCTTAAATCTATAGTCTTATCGAATGAAATAACAATCCAGAGATTGTATCAAACGTCTTTCGCAACTTTCATGTTCCGCCCGGCGCCGACAGTTACCCTTTCGATCCTCGTGCGACAGTTTCCGGCGCTAGACCGGACAATACGCTATGCTTCAATTATAGCGCATAAAAAAAACGTATTCAATAACCTTGCGGCTAAAGAATACGCTTAATTTAATCTGATCCCGGCATCTGCCTTTCCCGAGTTCTCCCAAAACAGGTCAGGCAGATGTCTGTATCAGTTTGTGACAAAATTATAAACTAAAGTTGGGTGAAATGCAAACTTTTTTTAAAATTTTTAATCATGAGCCTCAGATCAGGCCGTTTTCCTTCAGGATGGCTTTCATCTTTTCTTTTGCGCCTTCCGTCATAGGTGTCAGCGGCAGGCGGGGCGCACCTGCGTCAATGCCAGTCACCAGGGTGACTGCAGCCTTCACCGGGATCGGGTTGGTTTCAATGAACAGGGAATTGGCCAGCGGCACCATGCGCTTGTTGATTTCCGCCGCCTCTTTTACATTACCGCTTTCATAAGCATTCATCAGATCCTGCAGGATCCCGCCGCCGATATTAGACAGTACGGAAACAATGCCGGTGGCGCCAACCGACGCGAAGGGCAGCAACAGTCCGTCGTCGCCGCTGTAAATGGTGAAATCAGCAGGCAGGATGCGGAACAGTTCGGCTACCTGGGCCACATTGCCGGCCGCCTCTTTGATCGCCACGACATTTTTAAAGTCTTTTGCGATGCGGGCTACGGTCGCAGGCGGGATGTTAGCCGCGGTACGTCCGGGCACATTATACAGGATGATGGGTTTTTCCGTGCACTCGGAAATAGCCTTGAAGTGCTGATAATACCCTTCCTGGGTAGGCTTATTATAGTACGGACCTACGATCAGGAAACCGTCCACGCCGATTTCATCGGCGATCTTCGTGGTTTCTACGCTGTTGGCAGTATTATTGGAGCCGGTGCCCGCGATTACGGGGATACGCCCGTTGACCTGTTTTACAACGGTAGACCAGATAGCTTTTTTCTCTTCCATGGTCATCGTCGCAGCTTCGCCAGTAGAACCGGTCACCACCAGCGCATCCGTGCCGTGTGAGATCCACCATTCCACAAGCTGTTTAACCGCTTCCAGATTCAAACTGCCGTCAGCGGCAAAGGGTGTAATCATCGCAGTCAATACTCTTCCAAAATACGGATTCTTCATTTCTTTCCTCTCCTTTATAAAATTAACTATGGACAGTTTCAGCCGTTTAACAAATCGTTTCCGTTTTCTTTTACCTGATACGCAGTTACCCGCAGCTGTCTGCCGCAACAGTTTTTTGCGTTACCGCCAGAAACCGTCTTTCAACGTGGCGGCGTTACCAAAAATACCGCAGGCATGTTATACAACGAATCAAATCCAGCCGTTTTCGATCATGCATTCCGCGATCTGCAGCGTGTTCAGCGCGGCGCCTTTACGGATCTGGTCGCCCACCACCCAGAAATTGAAGGTATTGGGGTTGGAGAAATCGCGGCGCAGACGGCCTACATAGCAGTCGTTTTTGTCTGAAGTGTACAACGGCATCGGATAGATCTGCTCTTCCAGGTCATCCTGCACCTGCACGCCGGGGAAATTTTCCAGGGCCTTGCGCATATCTGCCAGATCCAGGTCATGCTCGAATTCCACGTTGACGGATTCGGAATGGCTGCGGTACACGGGAACGCGGACCGTGGTGGCCGTGATGCGCATATCGTAATCGTCAAAAATCTTTTGGGTCTCGTTCACCATCTTCATTTCTTCCTTGGAATACAGATTATCCAGGAAAACGTCAATCTGGGGAATCAGGTTGAATGCAATGGGATAATGCTTCTTCAAGCTGGCGGACGGTAAAATGTGCGGGATCATCTCGCGTCCTTCCGCATAAGCCTTGGTCTCGTCGGTCAGTTCGTCAATGCCTTCCTTGCCGGCGCCGCTGACTGCCTGATAAGTGGAAACCACGATGCGTTTGATCCGCGCCAGGTCGTACAGCGGTTTCAACGCCATGCACATGATGATGGTCGAGCAATTGGGGTTGGCGATAATGCCTTTATGTTTCAGGATCGCCTGGGGATTGATTTCCGGAACGATCAGCGGAACCTCCGGATCCATACGGAACGTACTGGAATTATCAATAACAACCGCGCCGGCCTTCACGGCGATGGGAGCAAACTCCTTGGAGATACTGCCGCCCGCGAACAGGGCGATGTCGATGCCGTTAAAGGAATCTTCCCTGGCTTCCTGCACCACATAGGTCTTGCCGCACACCGTAAGCTCCGTTCCCGCGCTGCGTTTGGACGCCAGAAGGCGCAGCTCCGCAAAGGGGAACCCACGTTCCTCAATCAGTTTTAAAAACTCCGTTCCTACTGCGCCGGTCGCGCCTAAAATTGCTACATTGTACTTTTTCATTCAAACTGCTCCCTTTCCATATTATTACTTTTAACATTGACTTATTCAAATCAGTCCAGGATCTGGTCCAGGCCGTATACCAGGCCCTGACGGGAACCGATCTTTTTGCAGGCCAGCGCCACACCCGGCATATAGCATTCGCGGTTGACCGGATCGTTGATGATCTTCAAGGTTTCGCCCTGGCTGCCAAAGATAACTTCCTGGGAAGCTACATACCCCGGCAGACGCAGGCTGTGGATGCGGATGCCGTCGATATCACCGCCACGGGATCCGGCCAGCGTCTCCCTTTCATTGGGATGACCCTGCTTATGCGCCTTGCGGACCTCACCGATCTTCTGCGCCGTCAGGATGGCCGTGCCGCTGGGCGCGTCCAGCTTCTGGTCGTGATGCTTTTCGATGATCTCAACATCGGAAAAATATTTCGCAGCTTCCGCCGCCAGCTTTACCATGACCACGGCGCCTAATGCAAAGTTGGGAACGATCAGCGCCGCCGTGTTGTTGGCCTCTGCCAGTTCCTTCACTTCCGCCAGCCGTTCCGGCGTAAACCCGGTGGTGCCCACTACCGCACGGACCCCTTTTTTCAGGATGATGCGCAGGGAATCCATCACCACGTCCGGACGGGTAAAGTCCACTACCACGTCAGGCTTTGCCGCTTCCAGCGCTGAAGCGATATCTGTAAAAACAGGTTTGTCGCCGGGCAACGACCTGCCTTCCACATGGATGTCGCACCCGCCTGCCAGTTCCAGATCAGGGTTGGCCGTCACCATGCGGACCACCTCGCTGCCCATGCGCCCGAAAGCGCCGTTCACTAATACTTTGATCATAACAAACCCTCCTGTTTCTCCTTAACTTTAAATTTTTTCGCGTTTTCATTTTATTATATACTAATTTTGCAGCCTTGTCAGCTGTTTAGCCCAAGCATTGGATATTTTCCCGTAGCCTATTCCTACATGTTGTGCAAATAAAAAACCGTTGAGAATTATCCCAACGGCCAGCAAATTTTACTTAAGTTGAGATAGCTCTCCGATGCACCAGCAAACGCTGATTCGCAACGACAGTCCTGAAATTGTTCACCTCAGGCCCAGCAGCCGTTTCCCGCCGGAACCGGCCCTTCGGCGGCACACCCTTTCCCCCACTTCCCAGATGCCTCTCCATAGGGTACTCTTGTTTACCGCTCCTCTATCATTGTTATTAGAAATATTATATGTTAGCTTGTTTTTCTTGTCAAACAAAAAATACCTCTTTTTTTATTTTTCAATAATTGTTTCTGTTTTTGAAACGTTTGTTACAGATATTCATACTGGAATTTACCACGATGCAAGCGTATAATACAGTCTTGTACAGAAAAAAGAAAAGGCGTCACCGCCGTAACTGACAGTAAATGCGCATATTCTTTTTCAGCAAATTCTCGGCAACCCTTCCCCCCGCAGTGGCAGTACTTTGCGGAAACTGCCCAGGGCGGTCTGCAGATAGACTTCCTTCGGTGACTTTGCCGGCGATTGCCGCATCTTTTCCGTATTTGTTTTTTTGCAAAATACTCAGTGCCTTTTCCGCCTCCTGTTCCGGAACAGCCATCAGCATCTTCCCTTCGTTTCCCATGGTCAGGGAATCCAGTCCCAAAATACCGCTGAGTCCTTTCACGGCTTCGCTGACGGGAAGCTTTTCTTCTTCCAAATTAATGCGGCAGCCGGACGCTTCCGCCAGCTCATTGGCAACCGTTGCCAGTCCGCCCCGGGTAATGTCGCGGATCGCATGGACAGCAACACCTGCGTCCAATACGGCCTGCACCATATGGTTCAGGGGCGCGCAGTCGCTTTGCAACGCCGTTTCCATTTCCAGCCGCTGCGTTAAGATCGTCGCGTGATGATCGCCCAGCGTGCCTGTCAATATGATTGCGTCACCTGCTTGCAGATTCTCGGCGGAAATGCCGCAGCCAACAGGACGCACCCCGATACCCGCCGTGTTGATATAAAGTCCTCCGTTCCCTTCCACCACTTTTGTATCCCCGGCCACGATTGTGACGCCGGCTTCCTCTGCCGTGGCGGCCATGGAAGCAACAACTTTTTCTAACGCTTCGGTTTCCAGTCCTGTTTCCAAAATAAAGGAAGCCGTAAGATACAGCGGTTTTGCTCCCATGCAGGCCAGGTCGTTTACCGTGCCGCAGACAGACAGTTTTCCGATATCCCCGCCGGGAAAGAACAGCGGCTCAACCACAAAGCTGTCGGAAGTGAAGATGGGAACCCCTTTCATCTCCGGCAGCACTGCCGCATCTTCCATTCTATTTAAAATTTCGTTTTGGAAATGGAAAGCGAAAATGTCGTGAATCAGTTGTGCCGTTTCTTCGCCGCCCGCCCCGTGCCGTAATGCGATTTTCATACACAGTTCCTCATTGAATTCTGATTGCAGAAATAACCTGTTTTCCCTGTTGCTCTTGTAATTTTTAATGAACTATCTATCTGCTGCCAAAAACTATACAGCATTACCTTCACGATACGTGATGCAGCAGGTTCCTTCGCTGCTGACCATGCAGGCCCCAACCGGATGCTCCGGCGTGCAACGCCTGCCAAAGTGAGGACATTGCGTCGGCAATGCGTCCCCCAATACAATTCTGCTGCACAGACAGCCGGCCGGGATCCTGTCTTCGTTCAGGCCGCGGCTGCCCGCGTCAAATGCTTTGTATTTTTCTTTTATGTACAAACCGGAGCCCGGCAACAAGCCGATTCCACGCCAGACTGCGTCGCCGGCTTCAAAAGTGTCATCCACGATCTTTTGCGCTGCCGCATTTCCTTCCGGTTTCACAACGGACGGATATTCATTCCACAAGCCGGCGTGTCCCTTGCTGCTTTCCAGCACGAGGCGGACCATCGCCCGCAACAGCTGTGGCTGTGAAAAACCGCCGATGACCATGGTTTCCCCATAGGCTTCCGCTAACTCCCTGAAGGGCTCGCTGCCGGTGATCACCGCCACGTGTCCCGGGCATAAAAAGCCGTCGATTTTGTTTTGCCTGCACAAAAATGATACGGCCTGGGGCATGGTTTTCAACGCGGTCAGAAATTTTATATTTTTAATTTTCCTTTCCGCCGCCGTTCTAATTACAGTGGCCCACACCGGCGCCGTTGTTTCAAATCCCACAGCCGCCAGAATAAAATTGATCCCCGGATTTTTTTCCGCTTTTGCCAGAACCTCTTCCGGCCCATAAAAAAAATCCACGGCCCCGCCCCGATCCCGCGCATCCGCCAGGGATATCCGGCTTCCCGGAACGGCCAGCATATCACCGAAACTCAGCACACGGCAGCCCGGTGTCAATGCGTATTGCGCCAGCCTGTCGATATACGCCGTCGGCGTAACGCAGACCGGACAGCCCGGCCCGGACAACAAGGCAATCCGTTCCGGCAGCAACTGCCGCAGCCCGGTCCGGTAGAGGGCAGAAGTATGGGTGCCGCAAACTTCCATCAGCTTCAACGGACGGCCGTTATACTGTTGTAAAAAAGCAGCCAGTTCTTTTTCACGCATGATGGATGTCCTCTGTTCCTGATGCAGACGATGCAAGTTTGTTGGAGTCTTCCGATGCGGAAGCACACTTTTCGTCATTTGCTGCTGACGCAGATGCAACGGATTCCCCGGAAATTTCATTTGCCGCCTCTTCCAGATCCCGAAACAGCGCAATCCAGTCCTCTGCCTCTTCCCTTTCCACTTTCTGGATCGCCATGCCTGCATGGACCAGCACATAGTCCCCCGGCTGCACGGCAACCATGGAAATATTCACCGGCACCACAGAACCGGTAAAATCAACGCGGGCGTGATCGTTTTCAATTGACAGCACTTTACCCGGATACGCTACACACATATCAAACTCCCTGTATTAAAAATGCAAAGCGGCTTTCTTGTTCCGTTTTCTCCTGAGCAATATTCCCCCGCACTGTATGCGATAATTTTTTTGCGCAAAACCATTTACCGGTTCCGCAACGACCCGTAAAAGGCTTGGCCGACAGAAATGCCACCATCGCCGGGGGAAACCTTTTCATTATAATAAACCCGGAAGCCGCGTTCCTGCAACACGCTGATGCAATTTTCCAGCAGGATGCGGTTCGCAAAACAGCCGCCGGCCAGAATGACCTGCCCGATGCCGGCCCGTTCCGCCATATCCGTCACTATGTCGGTGACCGCATTATGGAATCCCAGCGCCGCAGCATAAACCGATTCTTCATTCCCAACGGACAAGTTCGTAACAGCTTCCCATAAAGGCGCCGGATCGTATAGAACTTTTCTTGCGGCTTCTGTCACTGTGCTTTTGGTTTCAGTAGCTATTCTGCCTGTTTCGGTAATTTCTTTTTCCCCTTCTGTCAAACGGCGTTTGGCTTCTGCAGTTTCCGGTTCTAAATTTTTATTTACCGATTCTCCCGTATAACGGATAACCGGATCGCCGCCGGTTACTTCTTCCTTCGCAAACGCCATCGCCAACGGCGTGATCTTTTTTTCAACAGCTTTGCGGGCGGCAGCCTCCAGCGCCATGGCGCAACGCCCCTCGTGGGAATTGAAATCCGCCAGCCCGAGGATAGCGGCAGCGGCGTCGAAAAGCCGCCCCATACTGCTTGTTTCGATACAGTTGATCTTTCTTTGAAGCGCCGCCTTCACCACGGCAAACCGGGGATCCGGGGAAACCACACCCACAGCAGCCAGATGACACAACGCCGTTTTCCACGCCTGCTGCATGGAGGCGTCGCCCCCCAGCATGGACACCGGTTTCAGGTGGCCGATGCGTCTGCAGCCCGTTCCTTCGCACAGCAGGAACTCTCCGCCCCACACGGTCCCGTCCGTACCAAGACCGGTGCCGTCAAAGCAGGCGGCCAGCACCTTCCCCTGCAGCCGATGTTCCGCTATCACAGACAGGGCATGGGCATGATGATGCTGCACCTGGTAAAAGGGCAGCTCGTTTTGTTTTGCAAAATGCCGTCCCCACCGGGTACCTGCATACCCGGGATGCAAATCGGCTGTGACGGCCTCCGGCCTGATCCCTAAAAGCTGTATCCAGTCCCCGACGGTTTCCTCATAAAATCTTTCCGTGCACTCCAACGTAATATCCCCGGGAATTTCCGCCGGGTAGAATCTTCCGCCGGCAGTGAGGCAGAAGCCAGGTTTCATCTCTGCCCCCACGGCCAGGATCTTTGCTTCCGGGAAAGCATCGCCATATGGTCCTTCCGTTTGCAGGACATGTTTGTAACGATCGCCCTGCAAACAGATTTTTTCTGTTTTAATGTTTCCTTCGGCCTTGGGGACAGCATCCTTGTCCGGAACTACCGCCGCCTCCGGCATATATCCTTTCGTCCGGCGCAACACCTGAGGCCTGTTCCGGATCACGCGGGTCACCCCGTCGTCCGCCGGGCGTAAAATTTCCCTGTCATAAGTGAATAGTGCGGCAACGGCATCATGCCCTTCAAAAAATCGGAACGCTTCGTCATCCCGATGCAGGATTGGTTCCCCTGCATAATTACAGCTGGTGACGATAACAGGGAACGAAGTATCCAACAACGCATAAAACCCCATGGAAGGAAGAAGCACGCCAACCTGATCCGAAACATCCGTCACATTTTCCGCGAGCACCATGTCCGGACTTTTTTTCTGCAGCAACACAATGGGACGGGCTTCGGATTCCAGTAATTCTTTTTCCGCAGGAGACACATACGAAAATTTTTCCGCGTCCCCCGCATCCTTCACCATTACCGCAAAGGGCTTGGAGATACGCTTTTTCAGGTCCCGCAGACGGGTGACCGGCTCCCTCCGGTCAGCCCGGCACAGCAGGTTGAACCCGCCTACGGCCTTCACCATGATGATCTGCCCGTTCTCCAGCATCTCACAGGCAAGACCCACGAGGCTTGCGTCGGCGACACAGGCCGCGTATCCCTTTTCTGTCGCGGATAAAAAGAAATTATTATCCTGCGCGCAGGAAACACAAACCGTTTTTTTGTCTGATTCCAAAAAAATATTTTCGGCGTTTAACGGCAAAAATTTTGTTTCAGGAAGTTTTTTGACATAACATTTCAACTGCGGGCCGCAACGGAAACAGGATATGGTTTCCCCGTGACCGCGTCGATCCTGCATGTCATGATATTCCGCCCCGCATCCTCCGCACAGGTCAAACGCGTCCATTGTCGTATTGATCCTGTCATACGGCAGCTTGCGGATGATCGTATAACGGGGGCCGCATTGGGCACAGGAAATATAAGAATACCCTTCCCTCCGGTTTCCTTTTTCTTTAATTTCCTGCAAACAATGCGGGCACAGCCCGATATCCGCCGAAACGCACTTTACCTCATCCGCTTCCGTACTGGGAACAGCAATAAAATCTTCTGCCGTTGCCCCGCCCCTTTCGTTCCCTACCGTTTTGCCAACAGGGCGTATTGCTTTACCGTCGTTCTTTTCTTCGCACAGAAACAATGTTTCGCGTTGGATTTCATCCACATGGATGGGGCGCTCAGTCTGTGTTAAACTTTCACACAACCTGTCAATATTTTCTGCCGTACCCGTTGCAACGATTTCCACATGTGTTCCCGCATTTCGCACAAAACCGGTCAACCCGTTTTTTTTCGCCAGACGACAAACAAGGGGACGGAAACCGACCCCCTGCACTTTACCGTATACAGTTATTTTCATCGTCTGTTGTTGTGTCATGATCATATAGTAAAAATCGGGATTTATGTGCCCGTCTGATTCCACCTTTGGTTTTTCCGTTCTTCCCTTGTGCGACAAGCGCAAAGACTGTGCAACCCCGTCACCGATTGCGATTCCGCGGGCTCATGCACATGCGGACAATCAGGCACCGAAGCGTTCGGCCGCAATGTAAAGGCGGCATCAGACGGGTATGCGAATGTATAAATTCCCGTTATCAAAACCCCGCCCGCTGCTTCAGCCAGGCGGCAGCTTCCGCAAAGCCTTCGCCAGTCTTTCCGCTGACCTTGAATACCGGCGCCTTTTTGTTCAGATGGCGGATGCCATCCATAAAGAAGGCTTCGTCAAAATCGATATAGGGCAGCAGGTCGGTCTTGTTCAGCAGGATCACATCCGCTTTTTCGAAGGCCAGCGGATATTTGTACGGCTTGTCGCTGCCGTCCGTCACGCTGACCTGCAGCAGCTTGATGTCCTCCCCAATGGAAAATTCTGCCGGACAGACCAGATTGCCAACATTTTCGATAAACAGGATACCAGGTTCATCAAACTGCATAGTATGAATGGCATTGTGCACCAGCGGCGCATCCAAATGGCAGGCGCCGAAGGTGTTGATCTGGCTGGCGGCAATCTGCTGTTTACGCAGCCGTTCCGTATCAATGTCCGACTCGATGTCACCCTCAATCACATACCCGCGCACGTCAAGATGTTTAAGCAGGTGTTCCAGGGTCGTGGTCTTTCCCGTGCCCGGCGCGCCCATCAGGTTTACAGCAAAAACACGGCGTTCTGCCAGATACTCATGGACATGTTCCGCGATATGGTTGTTCCGTGCATGGATATCTACCATCACGTCTGCTTTCATCATATGCATAATATGTTATTCCTCCGCTTCCTCCTGCTGCGGCCCGTCAGAAATTTCCAGTTCTACACTTTTTATGTAAAATTCTTTTCCGATTTCCGTCGGCTCCCCATCGCCCCCGCAGGCCGGGCACCGGAAAGAAAAGGCCCGCCGTTCAAACAGGGTGCCGCAGGACTCGCAACGCAATTTGGGACGAATCCCTTCAACGGTCAGCAACGCACCTTCACAAAGGGTGCCTTCCGCAACTACATCAAAATACATCTGTATGGATTCGCCCACAAAGCCGGAATCTTTCCCGACTACCAGATGGATACCACGCACCCGGCCATGATGTTTCCGCGCGGTCTCCGAGGCGATTTCCACAATCTGTACCGTAACCGGATATTCATGCATCTGGCTTACCCGCAGCTGCTTTCTGGGCGGCAGCTTTCTTTGCCTGTGCTGCGGCGATGGCAGCTTTCTGTGCTTCCGTCAGAACGATCTGGGGTTTGGGCGGAGGCGGCGGGCCCTGCAGGACTTCCTCTGTTTTCTTCGTGTCCGGCGTCGTATATTCCGTATCCATCTTCAGGCATTTTTTCGGACAGTTGGTCACGCACTCCCTGCACTGCACGCAGGCAAAGCGGTTGATCTTCCAGGTACGGGCATTCCGGTCTACCGTAATGGCATCCGAAGGACAGTTCCGCATGCACATGCCGCAGAAGATACAGTTATTGATATCGTTGATGACTTTTCCCCGGTCTGCTTCATATACTTTTCTTGGCTTAAAGGGGTATTCACTGGTTGCCGGCGGTTTAAGCAGGTTGCCCAGCATCTCACGGGCAAATGACAGATAACTCATCGCCAGACCTCCTCCTTATCTCGTGATGTTATGCATCCCTGCGTTAGCAGCAGGATTTCGATTTATACCGGAAAGCCGCTGTGCGCGTCCTTCCGTTCATATCAGCTGATGCCTCATGGATCTGTTCTCCGCAAAATCCTTTATGGCTGTACATTTTACCGCTCGCAACAGCTGATACAGGGATCGATGGTCAGGATAATCTGGGGAACATCAGCCAGATCGCAGCCCTGCAGCATTTTCACCAGCACTGCCAGATTGGCGTTGGTCGGTGTCCGCAGGCGGAACCGTTCCAGGTTTTTCGTCTTGTTCCCCTTGACATAATAAAGCGCTTCCCCGCGGGGCTGTTCCACACGGGCAAAGTATTCAGCCGCAGGCGGGAATCCCTTTACCGGTACGGCGATATCCCCCGCCGGTATGTTCTCCACACAGGCTTTGATCAGATCCACCGACTGGTAAATTTCACGGAGTCGGACTTTTGCCCTTGCAAAACAGTCCCCATCCGTTTCCAGGACCGGCGTAAATCCAAGTTCTTTATAAGCGCCACCTTCATCGCCCAGTCGGTAATCCTGCGCCAGGCCGCTGCCCCGGGCCGTCGGCCCTACGCATCCCAGTTCCTTTGCTTCCTGCAGCGTCACTGTCCCTACGCCTTTCAGCCGCGCATGGATTGTCTCATCCTCCAAAAACAGGGATACCAGGCCGTCGATATCTTTTTTCATCTTACCCAGACGGGACACAATATCTTTCAGATCCGCGTCGGAAATATCGCGGCGTACCCCGCCGACCTTGCAGACGGAAAAGATGACACGGCCTCCGGTGGTCTGCTCGATCATATCCAGTATGGTCTCGCGAAGACGCCATGACTGCATGAAAAGGCTTTCAAATCCCAATCCGTCAGCGCCCAGGCCTGCCCAAAGCAAATGACTGTGCAGGCGGGACAATTCATGCCAGATAGTCCGCAGGTATTGGGCCCGTTTCGGCACCTCGATCTCCATCAGTCCCTCTACCGCCTTGCTGTATCCCCAGCCATGGCCGAAGGAACAAATTCCGCAGACACGCTCCGCCACATAAACATATTCCTGGAATCCGCGTTTTTCCACCAGTTTTTCCAAGCCGCGATGCACATACCCGATGGACGGGACCGCCTTTACGACCTTTTCATCCTGCAGTTCCAGATCCAGATGGACCGGTTCTGGCAATACGGGATGCTGCGGACCGAACGGAACGATTGTATTTTTCCCCATATTATTTGCCTCCTTCCGCCGGTTTTGCCGCCGATGCACCTGTGTTCGGTACTGCGGGCTTCACAGCCGCTGCACCCGTGTTGGGTGCCGCAGGCTTCACCGTAGCATCGATGCCCAGCCCGCTGCGCATGTTTACCTTGAATGCCGCGGCCGGCGGTTTCGCGTTGGCCAGTTCGTGCCAGGGTGTTTCCTTCGCAAGCTGGAAAAAATGCCCGCCATAATCCACTTCCGGCGCGATGCATTCTACCTTCAGACCGAACAGGTCATGGATTTCGTTCTCCCATACAAAAGCGTACCAGAACTGACCGGTAACGCTCAGGACGGAACCTTCCCCGGGCACAATGACCCGCATGTTTGTCATGATGTAGTCCCTGTCAAAGCTGTATGTCAGCTCGTATCCTTCGGGGATGCGGGTACAAAGAATCTGCACCAAACGGTACCCGTCTTTTTTAAACTGTGCCGCCCGGGCCAAAATATCGCTGGACGGAACCTGAATGATCTCCTGTTTCATTTTCCGGCCTCCTGACTCTGGTTGATGGCAACGCCCGGCTCCAGTTCCGATTCCCTCAACGCACGGGAATCCCGCACCGGAACCGCCAGTGCCTTCTGCTTTTCTTCCAATACTGCAAGCCCTTTGACAACACCGTCAATGATCGCCTCCGGCCTTGCTGCGCATCCGGGGACATACACATCCACCGGAATGGCCTTGTCCATGCCACCGATCATATTGTAACAGTCGTGGAACACCCCGCCGGTGCAGGCACAGGCTCCTACGGCAATGACCACCTTCGGATCCGGTATCTGTTCGTAGATCTGTCTCACCACTGGCAGATTCTGGTTGTTCACGCCGCCGGTCACGAGGAAGATATCCGCGTGCTTGGGATTGCCGGTATTGACAATGCCGAACCGCTCCACATCATATAAAGGCGTCAGACATGCCAACACCTCGATATCGCAGCCGTTGCAGCTGGAACCGTCATAATGGACCAGCCAGGGAGATTTTTTTATATAACTCATATAAGCCGCTTCCTTTCCTTGCCAAGTTCATGGAACCACTGATTTATGTCTGTGCGCCTTCCCGCACCTATCTAGTGCGGCGCAAGTTCGCAGTCTGCTCTTTATTCCGTAACCGATGCCGGAGTTCTTTTGTCTGCCGGGCACAGTGGCCGGCCCGCCGGCAGGTTACTTCACATACATCAGAAACACGATGTTCGCAAATCCGGCCACAAGCGTAACCAGCCAGGTCGATGCCAGCATGTGCTCCCACTTTACACGGGAGCAGCAGTTGTCGACCACAATATCGCCAAAATACGCCAGGGCGCACATGAGCAGACCCAAAACCGGGCTCCATGGTGCGGACCAGGCAAAGAACAGATATACAAAACCCAGCAGGAACACATTCTCATACCAGTGGGCCACCTCGATCATTGCCAGCGTCCGTCCCGAATATTCGGTCAGGATCCCCTGGATCAGTTCCTGATGAGCTTCATGGGATGCTGACAGATCAAAGGGCGATTTGCGGAATTTGATCAGCAGGATATAGCTCAGCCCGATAAAAATACCCGGCATATAGATAAAATTCATCCGGGAAGACTGCAGGATCCCCTCAATGCTGAACGTCCCGCAGTGCAGGTAAAATCCCATCGCCACCAGCAGGAGCATCGGTTCGTAAGACATGGTCTGCACAAGTTCCCGCTCCGCCCCGATCTGGCTGTAGGGTGAATTGGAGGAAAAAGCCGCCACAATAAAGCACACGCTGGCCAGCGTCAGGGTAAAGATGACCAGCAGCATATCCCCTCCGGCGAAGAAGAACAGTCCGCTAAGGATAACAAACAGAAGGAATCCGAAAATGTAAAAACTCTGCGTTTCATTCACGGCTACAGTCTGTTTCTCCAACAGCTTGAAAACATCGTAGAAAGGCTGCAGGACAGGAGGACCCACACGGCGCTGCATCCGCGCGGAAATTTTCCTGTCGATCCCCGCAAGGAGCCCCCCCATCACCGGAGCCAGAATCAGGTATGCTATCCCCGAAATAATGTTGATAACCATCTCAGACATGGAAAGCACCTCCGAAAATTATCGCAAATTCAATCAACAGACAGGAACCGCACAGGATAAAGCCGCACAGCTTCACCTTTGATTCCCCGAACCATTTCTCCATATACCAGTTGCGCAGGGAGACCGTTACAGTCTGCCCGGCAACACCGCGGTAGGACAGATTGTTTCCGGTGTTTTCACCGGCCAGGTTGGTAACAACCAGTTTCTTCTTCCTTCCCTTTCCGTACAGCAGCGGCAGGATAAGCAGCAGGATAGCCATCAGGGACATGATCAGCAGGTTGCTTCGGTCAATTACATCAGCCGAAATATGATACGTGGCTTCCAGATACGGAATCACGCATGCACAGGATATCAGCGGAAATGCCACGCAGGTTATGATGACCAGGGCGCCCAGCGTCCGAAGCGTCAGCCACTGCACACCGTGAATCCCTGATTCCTTATTTTCCAGGGACGGGATGCAGGCTGTGATCTTGCCCAGCCATTTCGTCCAATAGAACAGCGTAGTAGAAGAACCGAATACCAGGACCAGCAGCAGCAGTGAATGACCGGAATCCACAACGGCCTTCATGGCAGCCCATTTTGATACCAGCATGCCGAAAGGCGCAAGGAACATACCGCAGATACCGATGGCCATGCAGAGCGCCAAACCAGGCAGTGAGCAGAACATGCCGTCAAAACTCTCGATATCCCGGCTGCCCAGTTGCTGTTCCGCCGTGCCTACGGACAAGAACATCAGGCTCTTGGCCACCGCATGGAAAATTACGAGCATGACAGCCGCCCAGGCTGCTTCATAGGATCCGATCCCCGCGCAGCAAACAATAAGGCCCAGGTTGGAAATGGTCGAGTAGGCAAGCACTTTCTTCCCGTCAGACTGGGAAATCGCGGCGAAGGAAGCAAACAGGAAAGTCGCCCCGCCGACAAACATGGTCATGATGCCTGCATGATTCGCCCCCAGCAGAGGACAGAGCTTAATGATCAGGAACACGCCTGCTTTGACCATCGTAGAGGAATGCAGCAGGGCGGATGTAGGCGTCGGCGCCACCATTGCGCCCAGCAACCATCCTGAAAACGGCATCATGGCCGCCTTGGTGAAGCCGCAGAACACCAGAAGTGCCACGACCAGTTCCACCGGCTTCGCGTTACGGCCCAGTTCCAGCAATACAGACAGTTCCACTGTATTGTATTTCATTCCAAGCCACACGATGGCTGCAGCAAAAGCAAGCCCCCCCAGCAAGTTCATCCAAAGAGCCCTGAAAGAATTGTTAATCGCTTCCTCTGTCTGCGTATAGCCAATCAGCAGGAAAGAACAAAAACTGGTGATCTCCCAGCAGGTGTACATCATCAGAAGATTATTGGAAATAACCAGGCCAAACATGGCAGACAGGAACAGGAAGATGACAAAGAAAAAGAACGGACGGCGGTCTTCCACGTCCCGGTGTTCTTTCTGAAATTCTTCCATGTATCCCAAAGCGAAAACCGCTATCAGGCTGCCGACGATCCCCGCTATCAGCACCATGATCACAGCAAAATTATCGATACACAGATCCGCCCCGATACCAATCCCATGACCGACGCCCTGTTCAAACCACAGGATCAGAATAAGCTGCACAATTTCCAAAAGTGCGATCCAGACCCGTTTGAATTTTACCAGTGTATAATACAAGATGGCTATGGCCGCGACAATATCCGCAACCAGTATGAGGGTCGACGGCAATGTGCCGGAAAATTTCAGCATCGCCGGATGCCCGAGGCCTGTCACCGCAGTTCCGACGGCTAAAACCACAATTGCTGCAGCCGCCAGTTTCACGATTGCGTTGCGGGAACCTCCGCCGCGCAGGCAGAATACCAGCAACGCCGCCGCCAGCGGGACACTGATCAATAAGGCAGGTAACATCATAAAGCAGTCCTTCTTTCTCTAATTTGTGTATATGAAACAGAAATCCTGTAAATATAGCATTCTCTCTAACAGGCTGTCTGACTTACAGCCAGATCTGTTTTTAGTCACCCTTCAGGAACACCCGGCTGATTCACAACAGTTTCATGCTGCCAAACAAATTTATGCAGCCGCCTCTGCAGGCCTGGCCGGTTATTTTTCGGTGCCCGTGCTTCCAAAGCCCCCGCTCCGGCTGACTTTCTGTACAGCGCTATCGTCATCCGTCGTAAGGTACTTATAAAAGATGCCTTGGGCCACCCGCTCTCCTTTTTTCAAAACCAGAGGCTGTATACCCGTGTTCACAAGCGCCAGCATGATATGACCTTCATTGTCAGGATTATTGTAATAATCCGCATCGATGATCCCCACATTATTTACCAGCCGGATGCCTTTCTTTACCGCAATGCCGGAGCGGATGTGAACGCCAAGAAACTCGTCCTCCTGCATATAGGCCTTTACCCCCGTCGGGACCATCACAAGCCGGTTGGGCAGCAGCGCAACGTCTTCCGGCACACAGATATCATACCCGGCAGAAGATTTCGTCTTACGGGCCGGCATGGGAAAATCAACCTCTTTGTATTTGTTGATTTTTTCAATCCTCGCGTTTTCATGGGTACCACTCTCCTTCAGGCATACTTTATCAGTTAATTATATCATATTGTGTAGATTTTATCTAAAAATATTCTGCCACGGTTGATTAAAATTATTTACATAAAAAATCCTCCACCGCCATATCATCAGTTTTTGAAAAATCCGAACAAAAAACTCCCTTCTTGCGTAATTGCAAGAGGGAGTAATTTTGTTCCAATACCGAGCAACTTTTACGGCACCGGTTTTTATGCGGATACCCTTCAATCTGGAAAAAATACGACACACAGTCAGACTTTCTTCGCTTACCTTCCCTGCAGGATTGCTTTACGGGACAGATTGATGCGGCCCTTGCTGTCAATCTCTACGCATTTCACCGCGATCTCGTCGCCTACGGAAACCACGTCCTCCACCTTTTCTACCCGTTCGGTGGAAAGCTGGGAGATGTGAACCATGCCTTCCTTTCCTGGCAAAATCTCCACAAACGCGCCGAAATTCATGATGCGGGTAACCTTACCGGTGTAGGTCTTTCCCACTTCCGCCTCGGCAGTTATGCCGTCAATCGCTTTAATGGCCTGTTCGATGGCATCGGAATCCGGGGACGCGATATAAACTTTTCCGGAATCGTCGATATCGATCTTGGCACCGGTCTCTTCCACGATTTTCTTGATGGTCTTGCCGCCGGGGCCGATAATCTTGGCGATCTTTTCGGGATCCACAAGGATGGATGTAATCTTCGGCGCCCATTTGGACAAGGACTTGCGAGGCTCGCTGATGCATTCCATCATCTTTCCCATAATAAACTCACGACCGCGTTTGGCCTGTGCCAGAGCCTGCTCGAAGATTTGCTTGTTGATACCGTCGATCTTCATATCCATCTGCATGGCGGTGATGCCTTTATCGGTGCCCGCCACCTTGAAGTCCATATCCCCCAGGGCGTCTTCCAGGCCCTGGATATCGGTCAGGATCGTAAAGAAGTCTCCGTCCTTTACCAAGCCCATAGCCACGCCGGCTACCGGAGCTTTGATGGGGACACCCGCATCCATCAGGGACAGGGTGCTGGCACATACGGAACCCATGGAAGAAGAACCGTTGGATTCCAGAACTTCGGATACCAGGCGCAGGGTATACGGGAATTCATCTTCGGAAGGAATCACCGGCAGCAATGCCCGTTCCGCCAGCGCACCGTGACCGATCTCGCGGCGGCCGGGGCTGCGCAGGGGTTTTGTCTCGCCCACGGAGAACGGTGGGAAATTGTAATGATGGATATAGCGCTGCATTTCTTCCGGCCCAAGGCCTTCGATCACCTGTGCTTCCCGCAGTGGCGCCAGGGTGCATGCGTTCATGATCTGTGTCTGGCCGCGGGTAAAGAGGGAGGAACCATGCACGCGGGGCAGCAGGCCCACACGGCAGGTTACCGGACGCACTTCATCCAGGGCGCGGCCGTCCGGACGAATCTTATCCACTGCGATGGTGCGGCGGACAATCTTCTTGACAAGCTTCTGGGTAATATAGGCCACATCGGTTCCGTTGTCCGGATATTTTTCCAAAAACGCTTCCGCAATCTCTTTCTTGACGCGGTCCACATTTTCTTCCCGTTCCAGTTTGTTAGCATCCATCAGGGCAGCTTTCAATTTTTCGGAGCCAAACTCTTCAATTTCTTTGACCAGATCCTCCGGCGGGTTGTACACCGGCACTTCCATCTTAGGCTTGCCAATCTCCGCCCGGATATTACTGATGAATTCACAGATCTTTTTGATATTCTCATGGGCAAAGAAAATCGCATCCAGCATCTCCTGCTCGGAGATTTCCTTGCAGCCCGCCTCCACCATCAGGATGGCATCGGAGGTTCCGGCTACCGCCAGATTCAGGCGGCTGACCTTGAACTGTTCCACCGTCGGGTTGATGATGTACTGTCCGTCGATCAGTCCGACGCGAACGCCGGCGATAGGTCCCTCAAAGGGGATATCGGATACGCACAGCGCAGCGGAAGCGCCAATCATGGCCGGGATATCCGGCGCGTCGTCAGGATCCACGGAAACAACAGTCGCTACAATCTGTACATCATTATGATACCCGTCCGGGAACATGGGACGGATCGGACGGTCAATCAGACGGCTGGTCAGGACGGCATGGGTGCCGGGCCTGCCTTCGCGTTTGATGAAGCCGCCGGGAATTTTGCCGACTGAATACATCTTCTCTTCAAAATCTACTGTCAGCGGGAAGAAATCCACGCCTTCCCGAGGGGTCTTGGTACCGGTGGCTGCAACCACTACCACAGTGTCGCCATACCGTACCAGCAGACCGCAGTTAGCCTGTTTACAGACTTCGCCAAATTCCAGGGTCAGTGGTCTGCCGCCCAGGTCCATTGTGTAACTGTTCATCTTTTTTCCTCCTATACTCTTTCACTCTCTCGAATTACCTTTGCGCCCCGGTGGCCTGCTCCAGCGCAAACTCTGGCAGTTCGAACCGCATTTGCCGGCCGTGTTGCGCAAACTATAAAAATGGGGTATGAAAAAACATCACAATAAATATATTATAAAGTTTGTTGTATTTTTGGTCAACCAAAAATCAGAAAATAGATTGCTAATTTTGTAAAATAACGACACCGGAGGCGCCCTAAACACAAATGCATTGCAGGCGGCATCCGGTGCCACTCATGTTCTTTTTATTGTTTCAGCACAATATTGAACTCGTCCCTGCTTTCCTCGATGGCCTGCTGGCCTCCTACTACACAGACATAATCATCTGCCAGCACGGCACGGATCACAGGCGCCAGCTTTCTGATATCTTCCAGTGTTACATCGAGAATCTGGTTCCTGACGCGCTGACGGTTATCATCCGAAATCTCCAAGAGTTCCTGCAAAGCTGCGCGGGAAACCTTAAGCGCGTTGGTAAGAGGAATATCAACTCCGCTCATAGTACCGATGACATACTTTGTCATCTCCCGGTCTGTCAGCTCCAACCCCTCCAGCCAGTCCGGCAGGGCGCGGAACGCATCCAGGCTGTTCCTGAGCTGCGGATCCCGGTAAGTTGAAAAATACATGACCCCGTTTCGGTTGAACACCGCATTGGCACCATAGGCTCCTCCCTGCACCCGGATCCTCGTCCACAGGTATTCGTAGCGCAACATGGTGGCCAGCACCATCATGCTTCCGCTAAATTCACACCCGTGACGGCGGAAGTCACCGCCGGCCAGGACATATTGGACTTTACCCGGGGTGATGATCGCCTCATTTTTTTCCGGGACAGGCAACGGCCGGGGCGCTTTGCCGGCAAGCCCGCTTTCCGGCAGCGAAGCGGCAAATGCCTGGGCCATCTCACGTACCGACGCCCTGTCCCCTTCGTCACAGCTATAGCTTAACACATAACCGCTGCGGTTGAAGAATACGGGCAGCAGCTTCTGCATAATCCCGGCGACCCGGTCCGCTTCCTCATCAAACTGCCCTGCCAGTTTTTTAATAAACTGGTAGTAGCTGTAATAATCCTGCTCTGCCACCCGGGCCTTTTCAGAAAAATAGGAGGTCAGGCGAGATGCCGCCACAGATTGCCCCTTGGCAAAAAAAGAGTTGTCCCAGTCGGTCTTAATCTGCTCCACCAGTTCCTTAAGACGCTTTTTATCCGTAAACCGTGTATGCAGTGTCATGGCCTTCAGAATCTTAAAAAGTTCCGGCAGTTTGGATGTAAGGCATTTGGCTCCCAATGCGAACTTCACCGAATAGATATCCGGTTTCCCATCCGGGCTCATGACCTCCATCTGATAAGAGATGCCGCCGGTGTACATATCCGTATATTTTGACAGATCCGCATAGGAATACTCCTCCGTATCAAGTTTCCCCAGCACATCGCTGAGCAGGTTGCAGTACGGCAGCAGTTCCGGTTCGATGCCGGACATATCGAAATACCAACTCAAATAAGTAATCTTGTTGACCGGCAATGCCTGATACAGCAGAACTGCGCCACCGGTTTCTTCCCGTTCCACCGTCAGCTTTTCCGTCTCCCGTCGGATATCCTTCCGCTCCAGCAACGGGATGGAAGCCAGCGCATCTTCGGAATCTGGCGCAGCCTGCCGCCGATGCAGTTCCGCGCAGTCCGACGCATACCGTTCCAGTTCCTGCCTGCCCATGGCCTTTCTGACAGCATCCAGATGTTCTGCCAGCCGCGCCTGTTCCCGTTCTTCTTTCCCCGGTTCCGGAGCCAGCGTAAGGATGACCCGATGGGTGTTGTCCAACAGCTGCGTCTCGATCAAAGTTTCATAATAATTGGTGTGGACAGCCTCCCGGAGCTCCTTCAGCATCGCTTCGTACCGAAGGCTACTCAGGGGATCTATGTCATAAATCCAGGTATCCATCACGGCAAGGATGTAAATCAGCCCCTTGGGGTAGGTTCCAAAATCCGCTTCGCGCATCTTGAACTCCGCACTGTTCAGGGCTGCTTCCAGCAACTCCTTGTCAATCCCCTCCATAGAAATCTTCTGCAGATTGTGGTACAGTGCCTTTACAAATGCATCCTTCTGCTCCGGCTCGCTGCCGCTGGCCCGTACCGAGAAGATATTCTGCAGCATGCTGCCGCCCATGCTCCCGGAAATATCCTTGGCCACGCCGGCATCCAGCAGCGCGCGACGCAACGGGGCGGATTCGGCTTCCAGCAGCACATTTTCCAGGAGGCGAAGGGCCATAACAGTCTTCTGATCCCGCATGTCCCCCGCCACGATCTGTACCTCATGAAATGTCATGTCTTCCGTGGGTTCCCCCTCCGGCACCGAATAGGTCCCGTCAAACTCAACAGTCTTCGGGAGAGGCTGCTGCAGGAGGATTTCAGAATGAACGTTCCCTGTACGGGGAAAATCTTTCAGATACCCATCCAGACAGGCAAGCGTTTTATCAATGTCCATGTTGCCGTACAGACAGATATAAGAATTTTCCGGCTTGTAATAGGTTTTGTGGAAATTGAGGAACGCTTCCTGTGTCAGGTTCGGTATCGCGGACGGCAATCCGCCGGACTCAAACCGGTAGGTGGTATCGGGGAAAAGCAGTTTTTTTCCATAATATTCCAGATACGCATCCGGCGAGGAATAAACGCCCTTCATTTCATTATAGACCACCCCGTTGTAAGTAAGCGGATCGCCGGCATCTCCCAGCTCGTAATGCCATCCTTCCTGTTTCAGGGTAAAAGGATTCTCACCGATCAACGGATAGAAGACTGCGTCCAAATACACGTCCATCAGGTTATGGAAGTCCTTGTCGTTACGGCTGGCCACAGGATACACCGTCTTGTCCGGATAGGTCATGGCATTCAGGAACGTGTTGAGGGAACCTTTCACCAGTTCCACGAACGGTTCTTTCAGCCGGTACTTCCGGGAGCCACACAGTGTGGAATGCTCCAGGATGTGGGCTACGCCCGTATCGTCTGAGGGAGGCGTGCGGAAAGCGATGGAAAACACCTTGTTGTCATCACTGTTCGCCAAATATAAAAGACGGGCACCGCTTCTCTCGTGCTCCATAAAGTAGGCCGTCGAATTCACTTCTTTGACAAATTCCTGTCTGCAGACACGAAATCCGTTGTACATTTTTCCAGTATCCAAAATTTCATTTCCTCCGCTGAATGATGCTTTTTATTAACAGGATGCGCTTAATGAAATTCTTATCACATCGTGCTTTTGATTATGACAATTTTAGTTTAAGATCCTTACCATTTTGCCGTAACATACGCTTTTAATATTTCTAAATTTGGCCGGACACCATTACTTTCACAATTGGCAATTGTACTTATTTTATATTTTTTGATTATACCACAAATTGGTTACATTACAAATCATAGAATGAGAATTTAAGAAAAATTACAAATTATTTCACAATTCGTCAAGTCCAAAGACAAATGCAGTAAATTTAAATGAATCCCTATTGATTTAATGACAGTTCTATTTTATAATAAAATTATAGATGACATTGATTTGACGTCAGATTCAGGAGGTAACTTATCATGTGTGCTATGGAACAATCCCGCTTTACATTACGCATCCATCCGCTGGTCATGGCGAAGATGAAATATATCGCAGAAACAAACGGGCGCTCTGTAAACAAGGAGATCGAGCAGATCCTGAAGTGGGTCATCGATGATTTCGAAAACAGGCGCGGACGCATCCACATCGATGAAGCGGACCGCCCCGGTTTCCGCGGCACTAAAACGAACAAGGAAGAACTGCGCCGTCTGGAAGAGCAGGCTCAGTTGCGCAACCGGCCCATCAGTTCCGCACTGTTCCGCATCAAATAAAAACTTTAGCGCGGACTTCTGTATTCATACACAACAAATACGGCAACATACCCCTCTGCCCCGGCCAAACAGGAATCACACCCGTTTTGCAGCGAGGACAGAAATCCTGAATCCTATAAGTTCATGTAACGTCTGTTCACGAAGTTATGACCGCATCGTAACCGCATATCAGGAAAACAGGCGCCGAAGCGTGCCCTTTAACCGATTTCCCGCGTTTGGGCCGGGAAGAAAAAGGGGTGGCTCCGGCGCCATATCTTTTTTCTCTGCCTGTTATGGTTGCTGCCGGCCGCTTTCTTCCTTCCGAAATCTGCAGTCCCGGCACTTACCTTTTTGTTGTATACCGCTTGCTTCCCTAAATCTCTTTCGCAGCAATTACCGAATTATTTAAAGTATTGTACGCCGCTTTCAAAAATTTTTTGGTCCTTTTCGCCGTAAATATTCTGCAACAGACCCGGTATATATCTCTCGCTGTGCCCCATCTTACCCAGGATACGCCCGTCGGGACTGGTAATTCCTTCAATAGCGTATAGGGATCCATTGGGATTTTCAGGACTGGACATAGTCGGTAATCCGTCAAGGCCCACGTACTGCGTCGCCACCTGCCCGTTTTCAAAGAGCCTGCGGATGGTATCCTCTGGCGCATAGAACCTTCCTTCCCCATGAGATACCGCAATGGCGTGCACATCCCCCGGCTGTACCAGGTTAAGCCACGGGGATTTGTTTGATGTGATCCGCGTGTAGACCATCTGGGACACATGCCGCCCGATTGTATTGAAGGTCAGCGTGGGAGAGTCTGCTTCCAGCGGACAGATCTCGCCATAAGGAACCAGTCCCAACTTGATCAGCGCCTGGAAACCATTGCAGATGCCCAGCATCAGACCATCGCGGTTTTGCAGCAGATTGTTCACAGCCTCGGCAATCCGCGGATTCCGGAACATAGTGGCAATGAATTTACCGCTGCCGTCCGGTTCATCCCCGGCACTGAAACCGCCGGGAATCATGATGATCTGGGATTCCTCTATCCCCTTTACCATAGCCTGTATCGTCTCTTCAATGGCCTGTGCTGTCAGATTGCGTATAATAAACACTCGGCTTTCCGCCCCGGCAAGATCAAAAGCGCGGGCTGTGTCATACTCGCAGTTCTGTCCCGGAAATACCGGGATGAACACCTTCGGTCTCACAATATTTACTGGAGCGGTCAGAGGCAGATCACGACGATACACAGGCTGGTCCATCAGATCTGTCGGAGTCTCCGACAGGGGCGCCTTGGCAGGGAAGATTGGTTCCAGTGTCTCTGTATACGCCTTTACCAGTTCTGGGTTGGTGATTACGGTATCGTTGATGATAATCTCCGCTTTTTCCGTTACAGTACCTAACGGCAGGTATTCCAGCCCGTCGAACAGGGCTTCCGCATCGGCATCCGCTGCCAATTCCAGCAGCATACCTCCGGGTTGCAATGTAAACAGATTCTCCGTATGGGGGAAGGGCTTCACAAATTTAAAACCGAGGGCGTTGCCCAACGTCATTTTGGAAATACCCGCTGCGATACCGCCCTCTTCCACTGTGGCCGCCGCCCTGATCTGTCCTTCCCGGATCAGCGCATGCACACGGCGCAGATTATTGCGCAACATGGTAAAATCAGGCACATCCCCTTCCAGCAACGGTGTACTCAGGAACAGCACCTTATCCCCTGCCGCCTTGAACTCGGCAGATACCGCCTTTTTCCCGTCGATGACGTTCACTGCAAAGGACACCAGCGTGGGCGGCACATGAAGATCCATAAAACTTCCGGACATACTGTCCTTGCCTCCCACCGCCGGCACTTCCATGCTGTTCAGCACGGTGTTGGCCCCCAGCAGTGCGGCAAAAGGAAGCCCCCAGTCCGCCTTTTCCTTCATGCCCTGGAAATATTCCTGCAACGTCAGGCGTATGGTATCGGGATCTGCGCCCAGGGCAACGGCTTTCACCAGCGACTGTGTCACCGCATACATGGCGCCGTGGAAAGGACTCCAGCAGGCTACATCCGGATTATATCCGTGTGTCATAAGGGAAGCAGCATCGGTGTGCCCATTCAGGACAGGGATCTGCGCCACCATACCTTCTGCCGGCGTCAGCTGCAGTTTTCCGCCAAAGGGCATTTCCACAGTTGCCCGGCCAATAGTGGAATCAAAGCGCTCGCTCAGCCCTTTTTCACTGCACACGTTCAGACGGCCCAGGTTTTTCAGCCAGGCTTCCTTAAGATCCGCCGCCCGTTCAACAACATCCGGCGTCCTGTCAAAGACAGAACTGCCGACAACATCCTGTACCAAAACCTCCGCATGCTGGGCTACCCCGTTGGTATCCAGGAACCTGCGGGAAATGTCTACGATCTTATCCCCCCGCCAGTACATCACCAGACGGGGTTCCTCAGTAACCTCTGCAACAACCGTTGCTTCGAGGTTTTCTTCGTCTGCGAATTTTGCAAATTTTTCCCAGTCTTCTTTCCGGATCACAACCGCCATCCGCTCCTGGGATTCGGAAATCGCCAGTTCGGTACCGTCCAGGCCGGCATATTTTTTTGTAACCTTGTCCAAATCGATCCGCAGTCCGTCCGCCAATTCGCCGATAGCCACGGAAACGCCTCCCGCGCCGAAGTCGTTGCAACGTTTGATCAGCACTGTCACCTCCGGATTGCGGAACAGGCGCTGAATCTTGCGTTCCGTAGGCGGATTGCCCTTTTGGACCTCCGCGCCACAGGTCGCCAGGGAATCTACCGTATGCTCCTTGGATGAACCGGTCGCACCGCCGATGCCGTCACGGCCCGTACGTCCACCCAGCAGCACGATGATGTCGCCTGCCGACGGCCGTTCCCGGATCACCGCACGTTTAGGTGCCGCGCCCATGACCGCACCGATTTCCATCCGCTTGGCAATAAAACGATCGTGGTAATACTCCCGAACCTGCCCTGTTGCCAGCCCAATCTGGTTTCCGTAGGACGAATAACCTGCCGCCGCACCAATAGTCAGCTTACGCTGGGGCAGTTTGCCGGCCAGTGTCCGTTCAATGGGTGTGCGGGGGTCACCCGCACCGGTGACGCGCATAGCCTGGTACACATAAGCACGTCCGGACAGCGGATCCCGGATGGCGCCACCCAGACAGGTAGCCGCGCCACCGAAAGGCTCTATCTCCGTAGGATGGTTGTGCGTCTCGTTCTTGAACATCACCAGCCAGTCTTCCTTCTTCCCGTCAACTTCAACGGGAACCACGATAGAACAGGCGTTGATCTCCTCGGAATCATCGTTGTCCGGGAACTTGTTTTCTTTTTTCAGTTTTTTGGTTGCAATACAGGCCATGTCCATCAGAGTGATAGGACGGTCCGTATCCTTCCCATACACTTCGTCCCTTATGGCAAGATACTGTTTAAACGCTTCTTCAATGGGCTTAGTATAGTAACCGGGCTCGATCTCCACCTTGTCCAGATTGGTCATGAACGTGGTATGCCGGCAGTGGTCGGACCAATAGGTATCCAGCACACGGATCTCCGTGATAGTGGGGACCCGTTTTTCTTCTTCCTTAAAATATTTTTGGATCCATAGCAGATCCTCCACGCTCATGGCAAGTCCCAGATTTTTCTGCATGGAAGCGATGCCCTCTTCCGAAAGATCCAAAAAGCCCGCCAGCCGTTCCACATCTGCAGGCTCTTCCCAGGTATCCTCCAGCGTCTCCGGTTTTTCAAGCGCTGCTTCACGGGCTTCGATGGGATTGACCAAATATTTTTTTATCTTCTCAAAATCTTCCCCGGTGAGGGAGCCTTTTAATACGAACACCTTGGCCGCTGCCACCAGCGGTTTTTCTTTCTGGGTGATCAGCTGGATGCACTGCGCCGCGAAATCCTCCCGCTGATCATACTGACCGGGCAGCAGTTCCACTGCGAACACCTTTTCATCAGCGGCAGGCGTCAACTCTTCCCTTACAGTATCCACGGGAGGTTCGGAAAGAACCAGCTGCAGGGCCTGGGCAAACTCTTCTTCCGAAAGCCCCATCACATCGTATCGGGCCAGGATGCGGACCTTCTCCAATCCGCCTATCAGCAAGTTGTTCCTTAAATCTGCCAGCAGACCCTTTGCCTCAACGGCAAACGCCTCCTTCTTCTCAACGTAAATTCGTCTGATGTCACTCATGGCATAGCCTCCGTGTAGTGAAATTTAACTGTAAGGTACTTCTGTAATTGTATGCTATTTCAATAATACTCATTGATAAAATTAACACATCTGGGAAACAGTCTGTCGAGGAAGGTCAGCATATCCGGCGCATAAGCATTCATCCTTATCTTTCCGGCCTCCACCAGCTGGCTGAAGGTATAGGCGCCAAAATACAGCTGGGTAAAGGCGGCCATGGATATGACAGCGTCCGGACGCCCCGTTCCTTTTTCCAGATATAAGCTGCCGGAATCCACGGCAAGGGTGACGAGGCCGTTATTTTCTTCCAGCAGTCCGTCCTGCAGCAGTACGGAAACCTGCCCGTCAGGGCAATTCTCCGGAACTTCGTAACGGTACAGCGCGTTGACGGCATCAAAGCAACGAGCCATCATAAACGGCTTGATCCGCCCTGCCCTGTCCGCGTCAGCCAGGTCGAGAAATGTCAGGTCGTCCTCCATCGCCTCCCAGTACAGCCTGGAAGCCGACGACCTGTGCCCTTTGGCATAGTGCAGCAACGCCCGCTTCGCATCCGGGGTGAGGGCGACAAGTTCCTGAATGGAGAAAGTCCTGTCTTCTGTGATCTGATAAAACATATAACCCCGGGGCTCATCCCCGTGATATGCAACGGCGGCCTGCAGTTTTTCCAGCTGGTGTACTGTCAGCAACTTATCCCACTGGAAATCCGTTCGGACCGGCAGTCCGTTATAGCCGTCCGCCAGCGCCCCATACAGATCCTGGAACAACTCCCTGGAATAGGTGCCGTAATGCTTCACCTGCAGATTTCCCAAAGGCGCCGGAACGGTAAGATCCTCCAACGGCATCTCATACACATGCTTATTGTAGCAAAACGCAAAATCATAATTCCGGTAAATACCCGCAAAAACAGGCATCAGCAACGCGAAGGAACAGTCCTTCTTCCGCAGCAGACGGAAGGCGTACTGCAACAGCTCCCTGGTGAGATGGTTTCCCCTGTCGGCAGGGTTTGTCGCCACGCCGACGATATAGGGAACATTTTCTTCCTGTCCCCGCAACAGGATGCTGTACGGATTCAGGTGCAACATATTCTGCAGATGTCCATCCTCCCCGGAAAACCCTCCTGCAACCAGATTGTGCTGCAGGCAGTAATCCCTGAAATAAAACCGGAAGAACGGGTCATCCTTCTTTTCAAAACAGTAATCCCACAGCTCCATGACCTGTGGCAGTTCTGCCTGTGATACAAGTTTGCAGTCCATATGATCCTCTGATTCTCTTTTATTTGATGAGCAGACTGTACTTCTTCACCATAAAGGCGGGATGCAATGCTTCCTTCGCCGTGCGCAGGCCCTCGGCGCCCATATCCTCTTCCCGGTTGATATACTTCATGTCCGGCCATACGTATTTCGCACATTCCGTCTGGATCGCCGTGTACAGTCCGCGGATCTCGTGGTTTGCCTTTTCCACATTTTCGTCACAGACTTCGTCGTTAATCGCTTTTCCGAAGCCAAAGGCCTGTATCTTCCCACCGATGCGGATAGCACCGCCCCGAAGGCCCAACGCGCTGAAGTTCACAAAGGCCTCTTGCAGCGCCCGCAGCTCCCAGTAAACGCTGGGATCTGTTTCCATACGCTGCTTACACCACTCTTCCCCGAAATTGAGGCACTCCGCATAATTTTCCGGATTAATCATCTCAAAGACGTAATCGGGATTTTCTTTTTTAAAAGCATTGTAATGGTTCTTCTGCCCATGGTAGCGGCGGCCACTCAAATTCGCCAGATCCTCCTGCAGATAGACATAGTCCCAACTGTCCCGGGTCTCCGTGAAATCTTCATCAGGAGCCAGCCGGCCCAGCCGGTCCAGCGAACATTCGTAGACACCCCGGAACTCAAAGGGGCCGCCATGATGCTCTTTTATTTCCGCAGCCAGAAGCGGCAGATCCTCGTCCTTTCCGCCAAAGGGCTGCAGATAAAAGGTTGCATCCTCCAACTGCACCTTAATCAGCAAAAAACCGAATTTTTCCGTCCACCAGGTCCGGTAGTAATCACGCCAGATGTACAAATTGGTGAATGCGCATTCAGACCCGTAATGGTACGGCTTGTTCAGATATGACTCGAATAATTCACGGTCACCGACCGCTACTTCCCTGAATTCTAAAATAAAAATTCCCCTCTCTTAAAAATAATTTCTTGCCGAAGGCTGACTTGTTCGTTCCTCATGCCGGATGATGTTCCGTGTTCGAATGCGCTATCCGAACGAACCTGCCGTTCAACGGGTTTAAGTCATCTAACTGCACGAACAGAAGCCCTTTGATTTTTGTCTTATATTATATCATAAAGAAATACAATAGTGAATACAGGGTTCCGCCTCTTCAGGAGCCCTGTGTTCCATCGTTATATGCCCGATATGGGGCATTGGAAGAACAAGACGGCCAAGATCTCCGGTGCTGGCTAATTATTCCTTCACCTTTCATGGCCCTAATACTTCCGGCTGATCAGATTGGATACTGTATTAACCGCAACAGGATATGGAAAAACAATAGGTACGGACCAAAAAAATAAACCGACTGCCCGTGAAGCAGTCGGTTATGATTGTCGGAATCTTACCGGCGTCAGCCGGCATTCTTTTTTTATTCGTGATGATAGCCTGCTTTGCGCTTGTTGAAGCAGTCAAAGCAATACACCGGACGGTCTTCGGAAGGACGGAATGGAACCTCCGTTTCCTTGCCGCATTCGGCGCATACAGCCTTGAACATCTCCCGCGGCTGGGCCCCGTTCATACGGGCTTTACGGGCAGCGCGGCAGGACGGGCAGCGTTTCGGCTCATTGGTAAAGCCTTTTTCTGCATAAAATTCCTGCTCGGAAGCGGAAAAAACAAATTCATTTCCGCACTCAACGCATTTCAGTGTCTTGTCTTCAAACATAATACAGTCACTCCTTTTCTTTGTACCCCATAGGAACAACTTACTTCTTACTGTACCGCTTTGCCCTTGACGTACTTAGAAAATAAGCCAGAAAACGAAACAATGAACCAAGCCGGCCTTGAGATATCCTAATGTGAAGTATATCAAAAAAAGAAAACTTGTCAATGCTAATTTGTTATATAATTTGTTGCAATTTTGACAAAATTCAGTATCGCGATTTTTCCGTAACTTTTTTAACACTTTTTATCATTTTTTTCAAACTGAAAAAACACTAAGCAATACTTTCAAAAAAGCAATGCCGGGCCATGCCATTCCTCTGTCTGGCATACCCGGCTGTCATTTTCTATGCTCCCCGGATGGCTCCCTCGTCTTCAAAATCAGGTCAGTATCACATTTTCCAGTCGGAACACGGAAACCGCTTTCCAAAGAAGTGAACACCGCGTCTTTATTATGAACAGGCTCCTGCCTGCAGAGGCAGGAGCCTTCTTGCGAATTTATGATAAATGATGTGTCAAATTGGAAAAATCAAGGGTATAAGACCGGCCCCAATAATAAAAACAGGTTACCGAGGCGTTACCCGCATGGATATGCCAGGCGCGGTCCAGATCCAGCCCCAGCATCGTACAGGTCAGTACCCGGATCACTCCGCCGTGGGCCACAAAGGCCACATTACCTTCCGGATACGCATCCAGGATCTGCTTAACTTCCGGATACGCGCGTTTCTGCACATCGGCCATGCTTTCTCCTTCCGGCAGTCTCGTGCTGGCCGGATGGGCAAAAAATTCCTTCCACTCCTTAGCGAATTTTTTCTGGATATCAACACTGTTCATATTTTCCCAGACTCCGAAGCACATCTCTTTCAGCGCATCTGTCCGAATCACTTCCATTCCTTTGGCCCCGGCGATAATCTCTGCCGTCTTCGCCGCGCGCTGGAGACTGCTGGTGTAAATGGCATCCAGCGGGATCGCTCGAAAGAATTCCGCCAGTTTTTCCGCCTGTCTGATTCCGGTCTGGTTCAGCGGTATATCCGTCTGTCCCTGGAACCGCATCGCATTATTATAATCTGTTTCCCCGTGACGAATCAAATACAGCTTAGCCACAATATTCCCCTTTCTGCTCCCGGCAGCCCTGTCCCGATGGTTCCAACTACTGTATCCCGCAGCTATGCATAATGAAACGGACCGTTAACCGCATTTTCGCCTGCCACGATGCACCCGGTTTCCGTACCGGACAGCATCTACTTTTTGAGTTTCCTGTCTTCCTGAACCTTCAGGGAGAAATCTTCCTTTTCGCTGTGTACCCCGGCTTCCTCGAATGTTTCCATCTCCGTATAAGCCTTGATCCCTGCGTCGAAGAGTTGGAGACAGGCCAGTGCCCCGACACCTTCCCCGCTTTTCAGGGAAAGCCGAAGTGGAGCCTGCAGCTGCAGCCTGCGCAGCAAATCGGCGCTTCCGTCTTCGCCGGATTCATCCCCGGCAAAACAATACGCAAGCACATGAGGATTGAATTTCGCAGCCGCAAAAGCGGCCAGGCATGTTGCGAGCCCGTCCAGCATAATGGGAATACGCATGCCCGCAGCCTGCAGAATCGCACCGGTCATGGCGGCAATCACCGGACAGCGGAGCTTTTCCAGGAACAGCAGACCATCCTCTTCCTCCGCAAACTGCTGCCAGCAATCCAACGGGGCTGTTTCATAACCCCCCAGACAGACCAGCCCTGCCTTTTCCTCCCCGATATATTCCCCGGTCAGCATGGCGCCTTCTTCCAGCAGATCGTAAACGTTCTCCCCGGTGACTAACAGGGGGATGACTTTCGCCCGGACTGTTTCGGCAAACACAGAAAGCAGATTCTCTGATTTCATGGCCCGCTCGATTTTCGCCGACTGCCTGACATCGCCCCAGACGAGAAGAAGCCGGTTTTCCGGGATAACCACAAGCTGTTTATCCGATGACCCGATAATACCGGCGTACCGGCTGGTCATGCTTTCCAGCTGCGCCAGCGAGCCGACCGGTTTGATCAGCTGGTCAAACCGAAGCTGCGCCGCACAGATAATTTCCTGACTCAACGGCTGTATATTAACAGCCAGTTCTTCAATATGCATAGTTCAATACCTTCGCTTCGTTCTGTCATTCGCTTACTTAATGCACAGGAATTTCTTTGTTGCTGCACGGTACCGTGTACATCCTTGCCATTATGTCAATGCAACAGCCAGCCGGCCAGAAACAGGATAATCACATCGCCGCATTCCGTCAGGAAGCCGAAGGTGTCACCGGTCAATCCGCCCAGGCCCCACTTCAGATACAAGGCAATGGCAAGACAGGGTACACAAGCGGCAAGGGCCAGCTTACAAAATACAGATCCCAGGTAACAGACCGTCAGTACACACATCACGACAGCACATATAAGATACACCGGCTTCCCCCCGGTTGAAAACATTTCTCCCAGGCCACCGGGTCGGGCATTGGGAAACCGCAGGATATAAATTACCATCAGCGTCCGGGTCACCACATACATCGTCACCAGAAGCGGTCCCAAAAATACCGACGGTAGTGTACCCAGCAGCGCCACCTTGGCCAGTATCAGGATGATAGCGCCGATGACGGCATTGGTTCCCACATGGCTGTCCTGCATGATCTCCAGCTTCCGTTCCCTTGTCCTTCCGCTGAACACCCCGTCCGCCGTATCCATAAAACCATCATACATAAGGGTACCGATAAAAAACAATTCCGCCAGAACCAGGAATATCCCCAGCACGTTGCCGGAAAATCCCATCTCCATACCGACACGGGCCGCCCCCCACATGAGAAGCCCCATGATGCCGCCTACGATGGGAAAATACGGAACGGACCTGGCAAAATCATCCGGAAACCAAAGTTCCCGTTTCGTCACCCGGATCCGTGTTAAAAACTCCAGACAGGTAAAAAAATCCCGCAGATAACGGAATGGCCCGGTTGAATGTTCTGGAAGCCGGATGTTCAGCCGGTTCCAGAAGCCTGTTTCCTCTTCCACTTCAGTACCTTTGGTCTTTAAATCGTCCTCAGCCATGCTGTTCTCCTCAACTATCTGTCCGCGGAACACTACTCTCCCGTCAGCTTCCGATACGTGTCCAACGCCGAGCGGAGTATGCTGATCGCCAGGGATGCGCCAGTTCCTTCCCCCAGCCGCATCCCTGCGTGGACAATTGGTTTGAGCTTCAATACTTCCAGCATCTTTTTAGCACTCAGGTCGGATGACAGGTGGGAACACAGCATATAGGAGGCACTCTCCGGATTAATACCGTAGGCTATCAGCGCCGCGGCCGTCGCGTTCACCCCGTCAACCATCGTGGGAACATGCCGGGCAGCTCCCGCCAGCATCATGCCTGCCAACCCGGCATGGTCATAGCCGCCCACCTTGCAAAGCACATCCATGCCATCCCCGGGCCTTGGCTTGTTGACCGCCAAACCCTTGCGGACAACTTCGGTCTTGATCTTCATCCGTTCATCGTTGATCCCGCTGCCCCGGCCGGTGGTCAGTTCTGCAGGCAGATCCAGGAAACCGGCTGCAATGGCCGCGGTAGATGTCGTATTGGCAATTCCCATCTCCCCGGTCTCCAGCAGGTTGCATCCGTTGTCAATCGCTTCCTCCGCGATGCGCATGCCGGCCTCCAGCGCAGCCACCGCCTGTGCTTCTGTCATGGCCGGGCCCCTGGTGAAATCCTCGGTGCCCCAGGCTACCTTGCATTGCCGCACATAGGAAAAAGAATGCAGGTCAAAGTTCGTGCCCACATCCACCACGATTATTTCGGCACCGGCGTGACGGGCCAGCACATTGGCCCCTGCCGTACCTCTTCCGTAGCCGTTGATCATCTGCAGTGTCACTTCCTGGGGAAAGGCACTGACACCGTATTTGCAGATTCCGTGATCTCCGCACATAAGGAGCATGACCGGTTTCAGTCCCCGAATGCCCCGGCCGTCGGTCATCATCAGGTAGTCGGCCGTCAGTTCCGAAAGAATCCCCATATCCTCATCCGGGAACATGACGGAATCCCAGTCCTTCATCACCGCTTCCCGAATACTCTGATTCGGTTTTTCGATATATAAATCTTCAAGCATACACATGCCCGTCCTTCTACTCAAATTTAAATGCCAGCCGCTTGATATCAACAGCCTGCCCGGCCACTACATAAAAAACCTGTGCGGCAGCCTCCCCGACCTGCTGGTTTACCCAGCCGGAGATATCCCTGTACTCTCGGGCCATGGCATTATCAGGCACAATCCCGCTGCCCACTTCGTTGGAAACAAAGACGACAGTCTTTCCGCATTTTGCAGCAGCGTCCAGCAGCGCCCCGATCCGTTCTTTTACAAAGGAGGCCTTTTCCACCGTCGACCCTTCCGGAGCATCTTTTCCATACAATATGTTGCACAGGTAAATCGTGATATCGTCAAACAGGATAGCGTCTGTACGTTCGCCGGCTTCGGACAAAACATCTTCGGCCCGGTACGGGGCTTCAAAAGTAATCCACCGTTTCCTGCGGCGCTCCCTGTGAAGACGGACCCGTTCCGCCATTTCGTCATCCAGTATTTCGGCCGTAGCAATATAGCCGCAAACCGCTCCCGCGTGCAGCACATATTTTTCCGCGAACTCGCTTTTCCCGCTTCGCGCCCCGCCTAATACCAAGATGATATTTCCTGCTCCGTTCACTGCGCCCTCCTGTTATCATCCCTACATATGTCCCTGCAAACAGTATACATAAAACGCAACGAAACCCCGCGCCGGCCTGACATAAAAAGTACATGCAAAAGCAAAGGACCGGCTGTGTCTCACCGACCCCTGATCAGGACTGCCGAAACGGTACATGCAGGTAATAATCAATCACCCAGACAAACTGACCGTTGCTGCGCTTCACCCGATGCCAGGTAACACCATCAATCAGTGCAGTGTTCATCAGTTTCACCTGCTCATTCGGTTCAAATGAACCAATCGGCGGATACTCCTTACCGGCATTTTTCCTGAATTTGACATTTGTTCCGACAATGTACGCTTTTTTTGTTTCCGGTTTTATTTTTGGTTTTTCCATATAAGGTATCTCCCTGAAAAAAATCGGGGTTTTCTTCCCCCGGTAACAGTTGATCCATGCCGACAGCAGTAAGAAAATACCTGTCGGATAAATCCTGTCAGTCCGGACAAATGCCGGGCATCTCTTCATATTTTATAATTATACCATAGAAAAAGCTCCCTGACTATGTGTCAGGGAGCAGTGATTAAAAAATTATCCCAATTGCAGTGTTATGGGCTTGCCATAGCGCCAACGGCACAGCCTTATGCCATCCCATCCGTAAGACCTGCACGTATTTCCGGCAGGCGCCGCCGCGGAACAGGAGAGTTATTTCGGCCCTTCCGCACCCACTTCCGATTCTACCCGTGCCAGAATGAAGCACAGGTCGGAAAGACGGTTTACACAGACCAAAAGCTGCGGATTCACCGGTTCCGTTTCATTCAGGCGCAGTAACTGGCGCTCTGCACGGCGTGTCGTGGTACGGGCAATATCCAGGGCGGCGGAGCCTGGGGTATCCCCGGGAATAATGAAATGACTCAAGGGCTGCAGCATGGCATCAAACTTGTCAATAGTGCTTTCAAAGAGCTTGACGTGTTCTTCCGTAATATAAGGCTTCGGCAGGTTCAGGCTGGCCACATCCGCCATCATGGACATCAACAGCTTCTGCACATTAAAGATCGCCTCTCTTACATCATCCCGCTTTACCAGGGCGCGGGCCAGCCCCAGCGCAGAAGTAATTTCATCCAGATTTCCGTACGATTCAACCCGGACCGAGCATTTGGACACACGCTCTCCGGTATACAGGCCGGTCGTCCCCTTATCGCCTGTACGGGTATATACTGCCGCTTTTTTTGTCATACTTCACAACCTCCTTTAATAATACTTGTACCGTTACGGTACACGGACATGACTTTGCCATTCCCTAAATGGTACAACAAAATATCACATCCCCGCAGGTTAAATGAGAGTACGGGGTTCGGAAGATACCGGCCTCTGCAGGCAGGAAGAAAGGATCCCGGCATGCTGCAGGCCTCCTGCAGGGGATTTTCCGTAAGAAAGCCGGCATAATATTCTGACGGGAAAACACACCCTTGCAATATCTCCAAAAAAAGCCCAGACAGAATACCGTCCGGGCGTTTATACATCAGTAAATCTCTTCCGGTGCAAAGAAGTTTTTGATTTCCCTCTCTGCCGCTTCCGGACTGTCGCTGCCATGGATCACGTTCTCGCCTTTATCCAGCGCAAAGTCGCTGCGGATGGATCCGGGAGCAGAATCAAGGGGATCGGTCGCACCCATCATGGTACGAATCGCCTTAATGGCATTAGGTCCTTCCACTACCATGGCAACCAGCGGGCCGCCGGTGATGAAATCTTCCAGTTCCGGGAAAAAGGGTTTCTCGACATGTTCCGCATAATGATATTTAGCCTGGTCCTTGGACATTACCAGCATTTTCAGCGCGCAGATTTTCAGGCCGCGGCGTTCAAAGCGGGAGATAATCTCGCCGATCAGGTGTTTGCGGACTCCGTCCGGCTTTACTAATACTAATGATTTCTGGTTCATGTTTCTCTCTCCTTTAAAAATAATATATAAATTTTGTTGCATTGTGCATCAATACGGTCTTCACCCGGCATAAAGCATCATGACCGCAATGTTCCTTTCCGCTTCATAGCCGCGGCCTGCTCACGCAACAGCCTCACACGCTCTTCCGTGGACGGATGGGTGCTGAACAGTTTCTGCATATCCTTCATACTGAAGGGGCACATGATGAACATATGGGCTGTGGCTTCCGTCGCATTCCGCATGGTCCGCCTAGTGGAGTACATGGAAATTTTTTCCAATGCGTCAGCCAGATAATTGGGATCACCGCATAATTCACCTCCACCCTCATCCGCTTTATATTCGCGGCTGCGGGAAACTGCCATCTGGATCACCGCTGCTGCGATGGGCGCCAGTACCACAATCAGGATAGCCGCAATCGGATTGCTGTTCTCCCGGTCCCGGCTGCCGCCGAACCAGAAAGCAAAACGGGAAACGGTCGCAATGATGCCGGCCATGCTGGCTGCCACCGTGCTGATCAGGATGTCCCGATTTTTAACATGGGTAAGTTCATGACCCAGCACCCCTTCGATCTCCTTCGGGGAAAGATAATTCATCAGGGCGGTCGTCACCGCCACTGCCGCATGCTCCGGATTCCGTCCTGTAGCAAAGGCATTGGGCACCTGGTCATCAATGATATAAACCTTAGGCATAGGAAGGCCCGCTTTTTTCGCCAGCCCTTTTACAATACCGTACAGGGCAGGAGCAGAAGTTTCGTCCACCTGCCGTGCCTTATACTGGCTCAAGACTATTTTGTCGCTGTTCCAGTACGAAAAAAAATTCATCCCCACAGAAATGACGAGCATAACCGCCATACCCTGCTGTCCGCCGAAAAAATTGCCTACTGCTACAAGCAGCATCGTCATCAGCGTCATCAAAAATGCTGTCCTCATAGAAACAACACACTCCTTACAACCCATTCTATAAGATTATAGCAGATTCCCCGTTATTTTTCAATTTCACCCTTGACGGCCCGCAGCATATCCTCGCTGTTCTCCCTTACCTTGCGGATCAGGATCGGGTTCAACAGTCCTGCGATCATGGGAATTCCGAACTCAAAATCCACAGACAGGGAGACGTTGACACCCCCATCGGTATCCAGAAGTTCCCAAGCGCCTTCCATCTTCTTCAGGTCGCCGTCGGTTTGTTTATAGGTAATTTTAAATGTCTCCGGAAAAAACTCATCACGCTCGGTCCAGACGATCTTTCTCCCGTCCACGTTGGAAACCCAGTGGGATATATCGTAGTCCCCGCCTTTTTCCAGAACCTCAACGCTGACAAGATTTTTCATGAATTTAGGATAGGATTCCATATCCCGGATAACATCAAAAATTTTTTGCTTGTCCCCATTGATAACAATCTCTGATTTCACAAACGGCATTAGCCCACCTTCCTTCGACATACTTCCCGAACAGTCCGTTACAGGTCATCAATCGCATCCGCTACCTGCCTCACACAATCACGCAGTACTTCCAGAACCTGCGCAGCCACCGCCTCCGGCATAATCAGCGGCGGTTCGATGCGAATCACCTTCGGGTTGTTCAAGGTGTAGGCGACAATCACATGACGGTCGATCATCAGGGCCATCAGCATGCCGCCAGCCCCTTCCTTCGTCAGGTCCATACCGATCATCATACCCCGTCCGCGCACTTCCCGTATCACTTGGGGAAACTCTTTCGCAATGGACTCAATCCCCTTTTTAAGGAATGCCCCGGTATTCGCGGCCCGTTGCAGCAAATCTTCCTCTTCAATGACACGGATGGTAGCAAGACCTGCGGCGCAAGCCATCTGTCCGCCGCCAAAGGTCGAGGTATGCAGGAACGGCGCTTCAATCAGTCCTTTCCAGGCCTCTTCCGTACCAATCACAGACCCTGCCGGCATAATACCGCCGCCCAGCGCCTTGGCAACCGCCATCAGGTCCGGCCGCGCCCCGTCATGGTCCACGCCAAACCAGGCGCCGGTCCGACCGATCCCGGTCTGCACTTCGTCCGCGATCAGCAGCGCGCCATGTCTGTGGGCAATTTCTTCAGCCTGCTTCATGTATCCGTCCGCAGGGACATTGATGCCGCCCTCGCCCTGGACCGGTTCCAGGATCACTGCCGCCGTATCTTCATCCACAGCCGTTTCCAGCGCCGCAATATCATCGAAGGGAACGTGTGTAAATCCATCCAGCAGGGGACGGAAGGGATCCCGGTACAGGTCCCGCCCGGTAGCGGTCAGGGAGCCAAAGGTCTTTCCATGGAATGCGTTCTGCGCTGCCACGAATTTTTTCCGGCCGGTGGCCAGGCGCGCAACCTTCAGGCAGCCTTCCACCGCTTCCGTGCCGCTGTTGCAGAAAAAGTTATACTGCAGCCCGCCCGGTGTGATCTCCGCCAGCTTTTCCGCCAGCAGGGCCGCCGGACTGTTGAATAACACCTTGCCGCACATAGGCATATTGTGCAGTTCCCGTTCCACCGCTTCCACCACTTTAGGATGCCGGTGTCCCACGGCAAACATGCCGAACCCGCCCAGACAGTCAATGAATTCCGTTCCTGCCGTATCGGTGATGGTCCAGCCTTCCGCCCGGGCTTCCACACTGGACAGCCCCATAAAGCGGAACAGCCTTGTAGAGGACGGATTGATATATCTTTCATATTTCTCCATGATCTCTTCCGGATTCATCGCCAACCTCCTCTTTTATCTGGACGCTTCCTGCCGGGGGATGTCCCTGTCCCGGTTAGTCAGGTTCCCGTGATGGAAAAAGTAGACCGTATCAGTAATGAAATTTTTTTCACTGTCTTTTCCGGACTGGACGGCTATCCCCAGCACCAGCTGATAGGCATCCATTCCGTGCCATTCTGATTTTTTTTCACTGATAAATTTGACATCCGTACCTTTAAGATGCTGTCTGACCCACCGGGCTGCGCCTTCCAGCTCTGTCGTAACCGGCACGCCCACCGCGATTTCCCGGTCCGTCCAGACAATATCGGCGCCGGTAGACTCCAGGACATCTTTATGCGCATGGCGTTCCGAGTCCCGCAGCTGCCAGTTCTCCCGTTTCATAAGCAGGACTTCGTCCAACACCCTGTGCGCAATCTTGGATTCTTCGATCAGATCAAAGGATTTTACCGAAGTATCTGTCAGATCCTTCGGCTTCTCCTGAATACGGGAACCGTAAAACATACCTGCCGCACCCGCAATCAGCAACAGTACTACGATAAACAATATAAAAATTCCTGCGCCGCCACGGCTGGTCTGGCGGGAATCCTGAAGCTCCTGCATATCCTGCCCTCATTTCCGTCCCCCGCTATTTTCGCGGGTGGGCCTTTTCGTAAACTGAACGCAGCCTTTTATTGGTCAGGTGCGTATAAATCTGCGTCGTGGAAATATCGGCATGCCCCAGCATCTCCTGGACGCTGCGCAGATCCGCACCATTGTCCAGCAGGTGCGTTGCAAAAGAATGCCGCAATACATGGGGCGATATCTGTTTAGATATCCCCGCCTGCTTTCCGTACTGTTTTATAATTTCCCAGACACGCTGACGGGTCAGTCCCTGTCCGCCCAGCCCCAAAAACAATATTTCGGCATCTTTTTCATTTTCCGCAAGAAACTGATTCCTGGCTTCTGCCAGATATTTCTGCAGATATGATACAGCCACACCCCCAATGGGGACGATCCGCTCTTTCGAGCCTTTTCCGAAGGCTATCACATAACGCATGTCCAGGTTGACGTTGGCCACTTTAACAGTAACCAGCTCTGACACGCGCATCCCTGTAGCGTACAACATCTCCAACATCGTCCTGTCCCGAAGGCCTTCTGCCGTGGAACAGTCCGGGGCTTCCAGCAGTGCCTTCACTTCTGCCTCCGTCAAAACTTTGGGAAGATGTATGCCTTTGGTTCCCGCCTCCACGGCTTCCGACGGATCGGACTGCAGATAATTTTCCGTAATCATAAAACGGTAAAACGCCTTGATAGCCGCCAGTTTTCTGGCGATCGTGGATGCCGTCCTGCCCTGCAGTTTAAGGGACGTTATATAATTGATGACCTGTGACCGCTGGACCTGCGCCAGCCCTTCTTCCGATATTGCTAACGCCTTGCAGAAGATCCGCAGGTCACGCCGGTAGGACAGCCGCGTATTCTCAGCAAGTCCCAGCTCGACCTGCAGGTATTCCATGAACAATGAAATGTAATCCATGTCCTTTATCCTCTTCAACCAGTCATCCCATCAATGATCCTGTACAGGGAACGCAACCCTTCCATGATGGATCCGTATCGGGAATATCCGGGAAAACAGGCAGCCGCTCCAACACCCTGTTCCTTGTTATCAGAGCTGCTCTTTCTTTTCCGCCTTTTCCGGCTGCATAATAGTAATATTTGCGACAGGGGAAATCGTGGAAATCGCATGCTTGTATACAAGCTGCTGTTTTCCCTCATTCTCTATGATCACCGTAAAATTATCAAATCCCCGCACCATCCCGCGGATCTGGAACCCATTCACCAGATAGATCACCACCGAAAGGTTCTCTTTGCGCACATGGTTCAAAAAACTGTCCTGCAGATTCATCATGGTCTTGTTGCTCGCTGTATTCGTCATACCATTAACTCCTTTTCTGTTTCGTCCGATAATTATTTAACTTATTTAATTGCCTGTTTATTATATTAATGCTTCTGTATTCGCAACACATCACGTTTCAGCGTGCTGCATTTTCCGGTATTCCATTTCATTCCTTTGAACAGGTATATTAAATTCTACAACCTTTTCAATTTTTTCTCAAGGGTGTCCGCCATATCCGACACAATTTTTTCATAGTCCAGATCCCTTTCTACTTCGTACCATTGAATATACGGCATCTTTTTATACCAGGTGAGCTGCCTTTTCGCAAAATGGCGGGTGCCTTTTTTTATATTATCGACCGCAGTACTGTAATCACACTGTCCCAACAGATACTCTGCCATCTGCCGGTAACCCAGGCTTTTCATGGACAGGCACTGCGGCGATACGCCCCCCCTCAGCAGGGAACGCACCTCTTCTTCCAATCCGTCTTCCAGCATCCTGTCCACACGCCGGTTGATCCTTTCGTATAAAAAATCCCTCTCCATGCGCAATCCGAAGACTACAGCGTCATAACGAAGCCCGTCCTGTCTTTCCCGGGAAACGCTTTCTCCCGACAAGGCGGTTTCCAACGCCCTGACGACACGTCTTACGTCATTGGGGTGAAGACGCAGTGCGGCTGCAGGATCGGTTTGCCGCAGGTGTTCATGCAATGCCAGGGCGCCGTCGGTTTCTGCAATGCGTTCCAGTTTCTTTCGCAGCTCCGCATCGCCCTCCACGCAGCTGAACCGGTAATCTTCCAGCAGCGCTTTGATGTATAATCCTGTGCCGCCGGCCAAAACCGGAAGCTTTCCCCGGCCCGAAATGTCACGGACCAGTTCTGCCGCTTGCTGCTGGAAATCCACCACGCTGTATTCCGCGTCCGGCGGAAGGATATTGACCAGATGATGGGGAACCGTTTGAAGTTCCTCTTCCGAAGGTTTGGCCGTGCCGATATCCATCTGGCGGTAGACCAGCATGCTGTCGCCGGAAATAATCTCCCCGCCAAACCGGCGGGCCAGCTCAATAGCACAATGGCTTTTTCCGGTAGCCGTCGGCCCCAAGACCACCGCTAACATTTCTTTTGGCACGACCGTTTCCTTTCCTTTTCAAAAAAATTTATGACCTTAACAACCGTCCCCCGGGTTTTACAAACCATCCCGACAGGACCTTTTACAAACAAACACGACGTTTAGCAAAAAAACAGTCCGTCAGCGCCTTCGTATGCCGAACCGCACTGCGCTGTATTTTGTCCCAACAAATTCCGTGCAGCCGTACTCCCGCAAAATTTCCACGCTGCGTTCCTTGATCACCACGCGGGGCGCGGCACGAAGGGCCAGCTCTACGGTCTGTATTGTCAGCGGTTCACAGCATGCCAGCGGCCGCAACGGCGTCATCTCGGAAGACTTCCGCACAGGCTGGCGGAACATGGGATCGAAACACACCACATCAAAGCAGTTTTCCGCCAGCGATGCCAGATACACGGATGCCTCGGCATGTATCACCTCGATCCGGCGCAGGTCACGGGCCAGTTCCGGAATCATCCCCCTGTATCCGGAAATGCCCCGGCTCGTCAGAAACCACAGGGGAAGCGAAGCCTCAAGGCCGATGACCGTTCCGCCCTCTCCCACGGCGCAGGACGCAAGAAGCGCGTCTGCGGCCAGGCCGACGGTACAGTCCAACACCCGTTGTCCGGGGCGGATTGCCGCTGCTGTCAGAAAATTATCTTTCTCATGCCGCTGCATGACCCGCTGCCAGCGCACTTTTCCCAGTCCCGGATGATAAAGCAGCATACCTTCCCGCGTATAAAGCTGAGGACCGTTTTTTCCCGCAATCAGCAGCGCATCCAGCTGAAAATCCTGCAACATGGCGTCCAGAGAACCGTTTTCGTAGCGTTCAACGTAGGGTACGCCCAGCTGCAGGGCCCAGGATCTTGCCTGCCTTTCCAGTTTCCGGGTTCCGTTTTTGTTGCATGTCGCCGCAAATTTTATTTCTGTTCGCATACCTTTCTCCGTCCCGCCGCCATACTCCCGTCCATTCCGGAAATTTCCGTATGGTCGAAACCGTCCCCGCAATCATACAGGCAAACATTCGGTTCCCCACAAAGATCAGCAGCCGGCGGTTTCAAGGGTCTATCTGTCATAGGGTGCTTCGTTTTTCCCTGGCAGGTCAAACCCTGTCCGCTTGAACATTTTATACAGCTCATCACTGGTCACCGCAATCATGCAAGGCCGCCCGTGGGGGCAGGTAAACGGATGCGTCGTGTTGCACAGGTCGATGATCAGCTGCCGCATCTGGCGCATATTGAGTACCTCGCCGGCCTTGATTGCCGCCCGGCAGGCTGTCATATGCAGCATATCCTGCCGCAGCTCGCTGGCCTGCGGCGTGCGATGTTCCCGCAGGTACTGCGCAATCTCCCTGATAAAATCTTCGGCGTCTTCATTGCGTATGTCGCTGGGAAGGCTCGCCACCCGCACGGAATTTTCCCCCGCGGTGGTGATGTCCGCCCCTAATTTGTAAAATTCGTCATGATAACGCTCCAAGAGATCCACCTCTTCCGCATCCAACGTGATGTACAGCGGAATCAGCAGCTGCTGGGCGGGAATCTCGTTATGCGTAAGCACCAGACGGTCATACAGGATCCGTTCATGGGCCGCGTGCTGGTCAATCAGGTACAGTGTATCTTCCGACTGGGCGATAATGAAGGTCTTGTCAACCTGGCCGATGGGCCAGATGGTCTCCAGCGTTTCCTGTCCGGCGGCCTGCACCATAATGGATCTGTTTCCGTAAAATGCGGCCTCTTCCTCCATCCTCTGTCTTGTTTCTCCCAGGCTGTAGACCGGTTCCTTCGGCGTCTCTTCCCCATATACCCTGTCCGGACGTTTCCAGATGTCACCGGCTGAACGGGAAGCGCCTCCACGCCTGCTTTCAAAATCCCTGCCGGATACACCGGCGCCGAAACCGGTTCCATACCCGAGACGCCCGCCATACGGGGCACCTTCCTCAAAATCCCGGTTCAGGTGTCCCTGTCTTCCAATGTCAGTGATTTCCCCAAACATGTTTTGCTGACCTGCCCCGGGCTGCGGTACAGAACCAAGACGACCTTCCCCAGCCGCATCCGATCCGTCCGGCGACAACCGTACAGTCTCTCCTGTCGCGCCGCTTTGCGCCGGCAATGCAGGAGCGTTTTCCGCCTTTTGCAGGATGGAAGCCAGAGCCTTCCTGTTCTGTTCTTCCAATCCTCCGCTGTTTCCCGCCTGCATGGGTTTTGTCAGCGCTTCGGTCAGGGCGCGGTAAACCGCCTTATAGACAACGCTTTCATCACTGAACTTTACCTCGCTTTTCTGCGGATGCACATTCACATCAACAGAAGCCGGATCCACCCGGATATCCAGTACCGCAAAAGCAAAACCCCGCTTCGGTATCTGGGACTGGTAGGCGTGTTCAATAGCCTTGCTGATCATCAGGTTGTTCACGCTGCGGCCGTTCACAAGGACGGTCTGCCAGCCTCGGGTTCCTTTCAGCAGCGTCGGTTTTCCGATAAACCCGTTCACAGAAATATCCGCAAACACACCTTCCGACTGTACCGGAAGCAGATCGGCAGAAACTTTTTTTCCGTACAGCGCGGTGATCGTATCCTTCAGGTTGTCCAGTCCCGGCGTCACCAGGACCTCTTTATCGTTGCTGGTCAGACGGAATCTGACGTCCGGGCGGGCCAGCGCGATCCGCGTCAGCATTTCCGTGATATAACGGCCTTCCGTAGTTACTGTCTTTAAAAACTTGCGGCGGGCCGGCACATTATAAAACAAATCCCGCACGATAACGGTCGTGCCCAACGGACCGCCTGTTTGGATACAGCCTTCTTCCTCGCCGCCGCTTACTTTGATCGAAACAGCCATCTCTTCTTCCCGCGTCCTCGTCAGCAGTTCAAACCGGGAAACGGAAGCAATACTGGGCAGTGCCTCACCGCGAAATCCTAATGTATGCAGGCTTCGCAGATCATCCACCGCGCGGATCTTGCTGGTGGCGTGACGCTTTAATGCCATACGGGCGTTCGGCTCCGTCATCCCGCTGCCATTATCAGCCACACGGATATATTCCGTCCCGCCTTCATAAATCGTTACCTCTATGCTGTCCGCCCCGGCATCCAATGCGTTCTCCACCAGTTCCTTCACCACGGAGGCGGGTTTTTCCACAACCTCTCCGGCAGCGATCTGGTTGGATGTGTTGGTATCCAGTAAACGGACTTCTGCTTCCTGTGTCATATCTTTCTCCGTTCTTCCTGCCTGCATCAAAAGGGGACCTCCTTCTTTTTCACAAGACAGTGTCGCCCCACACACGCATAATCCCATCATGCAAACACCAGACAGCAGGGCCGCTCATGTCGAACCGCTTTCTTTCTTCGCTTCCTGCTGCAGCCTGTACAGCGCATTCAGGGCTTCGATGGGCGTCATGCTCATAACATCCATCTGCAGCAACTCTGCCTGCAGCGCACTCATAAACAGCGAACCCATCCCCATGTCCGCGGGCGGTTCTGTTTTGGCTTCCGCGCCCACGTTCTTCGCTTCCTCGCAAACAAAGCCTTTATTCCTGTCGTATTCCTGCAAGATTTCATCCGCCCGGTCAATGACCTTCTTCGGCAGTCCTGCCAGCCGGGCCACATGCACGCCATAGCTCCGGTCCGTGCCGCCCCGCACAATGCGGCGCAGGAACACGATATCATTGCCCCGCTCCTTGATAGCGACGGAATAGTTTTTAATACCCTCCAATACATTTTCCATGGAGATCAGTTCGTGGTAGTGGGTGGCAAACAGGGTCTTCGCCCTGATCTTTGTCTGGATGTATTCCATAACGGCCCGGGCGATGGACATGCCGTCATAGGTGCTGGTGCCCCGGCCCACTTCGTCCAGGATGATCAGCGACTGCTTTGTGGCATATTTTAAAATCTGGGCCACTTCATTCATTTCCATCATAAAGGTGCTTTGCCCGGTAGCAAGATCATCACTGGCCCCCACCCTGGTAAAGATGCGGTCCACAGCACAGATGTCCGCGCTCTGGGCCGGAATAAAGCTGCCCATCTGTGTCATCAGCACCAACAGGGCTACCTGACGCATATACGTGGACTTGCCGGCCATATTGGGCCCGGTGATGATCACCATCCGTTCATCCGTGGAATTCAGGGTCACATTGTTCGGCACAAAGATCTCCTTATCCAGCAGGCGCTCCACCACGGGGTGCCTGCCGTCCATGATGCGTATCTCGCCCCGGTCGTTCAGCCCCGGCCGGTGGTAATCGTACCTGAACGCCGCCAGCGCCAGTGACGCCAATACATCCAGCCGGGCCAGTGCGTGGGCTGTATCCTGTATTTCCGGAATATCCTTCCGGATTTCCTCCCGGATCTTGTTGAAAAGATAATATTCCAGGGATTCAATCTTTTCCTTGGCGCTTAATATTTTATTCTCAAAATCCTTCAGTTCCGGAACGATATACCGTTCCGCGTTGACCAGTGTCTGCTTCCGCACAAATTCCGGCGGCACGGAAGAGGACTGGCCCTTACTGACTTCAATGTAATACCCGAAAACTTTGTTGAACCCTACCTTTAAAGTTTTTATGCCGGTAGACGCCCTGATCCTCTGTTCGAAATCTGACATCCAGCGGGAATTGTTCCGGGCGATATCATGCAGCTCGTCCAGTTCCAGGTCGTACCCGTCTTTGATCATCCCGCCTTCCCGGACCGTAAAGGGCGGTTCATCCACAATGGCCGCTTCCAGCGTGTCGTGGATCTCCCGGTGCATGTGGACGAGGGAGGATAATTTTTGCAGCAGTCCCGATCTAGCCGCCTGCAGCTTTTCCTTCAACGCCGGCAGCGCGGCAAGGGATGCCCTCAGGCTCACCATGTCCCGGGCATTGGCGCTTCCCACCTCCAGGCGGGATAAGATCCGTTCCAAGTCGTAGACCTCTCTCAGGCTTTCCTGCAGGCCGTCACGCAGTCCGGGGTTCATCACCAGCTCTTCCACGGCGTCCTGGCGCTCGCGGATTTTCAGGATATCCAGCAGCGGGCACTCGATCCAGTTGCGCAGGCAGCGGGATCCCATTGAGGTCCCGGTAAAGTCCAGGATGTCCAGCAGGGTGCCCCGTTTGCTGCCATCCCGCATATTTTTGATCAGCTCCAGATTCCGAATCGCCGTGGCATCCAGATTCATGAACTGTTCCGCCGTGATCCGGTCCAAACGGTTGATCTGGGACAGATCTGCCTTCACCGTTTCGTGAAGATAGGCCAGCATGCGCTGCACACAGGCACGAACCAGCGGGTCCAGCGTCAGGGCCCCGAAATGGCGCGTCACCAGGTCCCCGCCGGTTCCGTCGGGTTCGTAAAACGAATACATGCAGTCCGGCAATTTGGCTTTGATCCAGCTTTCCAGCGTATCCCACTGCTCTATTCCGCTCTTCAGCACGATTTCCGAAGGCTGCAGACGGAACATCTGCTCTTCCACCAGTTGCAGGCGCTCGCTTCCGTTAGCGGTATACCAGCGGCATTCTCCGGTGGACACATCCGCCACCGTCAGGCAAAGCACCCCATCATCTTCCTGCAGGCAGACCAGATACCGGTTACCGGATTCTTCCAGCAGCGCCTCGTTCAATGCCGTACCCGGCGTGATGATCTTGATGACCTCACGCTTTACCAGCCCTTTTGCCAGTTTGGGATCCTCCACCTGCTCGCAGATGGCCACCCGGTACCCTTTCTTTATCAGTTTTGCGATATAGGGCTCAACAGAATGGTAAGGCACCCCGCACATGGGAATCCGGTCTTCCAGACCGCCGTCCCTTCCGGTCAGTGTCAGGCCCAGCTCCCGCGACGCAACTTTTGCGTCGTCAAAAAACATTTCGTAAAAATCACCGATCCGATAAAACAGCAGCTCGTCCCTGTGCTGTTCCTTGAATTCAAGATACTGCTGCATCATCGGTGTCAACGCATTCGCCATAATTCCTCCCGTATCGTCCCATAGGACATTACATGTGGGATGCCCTTCCGCCATTATCTATGCCATCTTCCGCATTGCGCCACAGCAGTGCGCTGCAACGGAACAGGCTGTTTTTAATCGATCCTCGTCCCTTTTACCAGCCAGGTCTGGGCCGTTTCGATCTGTATCCGGACCAGTTGGCCTGGCCGGATGGGAAGATCGCAGCCCGTATCCGTCCGGACAAAAGTCCCGCTTCCGTCTGTATTTTTAATAACGGCATTCTGCTGCCACAGCACCAGCTTATTACCGCGGGTACGGCCGCTCCAGGTTTCCGGATGCTTCTCCGTCGGCCCTTCCGCCATGACCTCTACCGTCTTACCGGCATATTTCCGGTTGATGCAGAGGGACCGGGCATTTTGGACCTCCATCAGCTTCTGCAGGCGGGCATGCTTCAACTCTTCCGGTATCTGTTCCTGCATACGGGCCGCCGGCGTACCGCTTCGCTTGGAATAGATGAAGGTAAACGCGGAGTCGAAACCAATCTCTTCCACGAGGCTGCAGGTGTCAGCAAAATCTTCATCCGTCTCTCCCGGGAAGCCTACAATGATATCAGTCGTAATGGAAGCCTCCGGGATGTAACTGCGGATCAGCCTCACCAGTTCCAGGAATCGTTCCCTTGTATATCCCCGGTTCATAGCTTTTAATATCCGGTTGCTGCCGCTTTGCAGCGCCACATGGAAATGTTCGCAAAGATGAGTACCGTTGGCCACGGTCCGGATCACTTCCTCCGTCATATCCCGGGGGTGGCTGGTCATAAAATGGACCCGTTCCACACCCGGTACCCGGTCCACCGCTTTCAAAAGCGGCCCGCAGCGTTTCCGTCATCTCTTTTCCGGCGGCGCTGCTGACGGAAAGAAGCTTTTCTTCTTCCCGGTTCCGCAAGAAATCTTTTCCGTAGGAATCCACATTCTGTCCCAGCAGGGTGATCTCCCTGTATCCATTGGCCACAGCCGTCCGCACTTCTTCCAGGATGTTTTCGATGCTGCGGCTACGTTCCCGTCCCCTGACATAAGGAACGATGCAGTACGTGCAGAAATTATTGCAGCCGTACATGATGGGGATCCAGGCGCTGAACCCGCTTTCCCGCACACGGTGTCCCTCGAATTCGCTGCTCTGTACCTCCAGACTGGTAAAGACGCCCCTTCGCCTTTCTTCCAAATATTCCTGCAGGATCTGCTTAAAGGAATTGACGTAGGACGTCCCCAGCAACAGGTCGATCTGGGGATATTTTTTTGCCAACAGGGCCCCATCCTTTTGGGCCATACAGCCGGCCACGCAGATAACCTGTCCCGGATGCATGGCCTTCACACGCTTCAGCTCCCCGATCTTTCCCAGGATCCGCAGTTCGGCACTTTCCCGCACGCAGCAGGTATTCACCAGCACCACGTCAGCCTGTATCAGGTCCTCCGTCCGAACGTATCCCAATTCTTCCAGCTGACCGGCGTAATGCTCCGCGTCGCTTTCATTCATCTGGCAGCCATAATTCAAAATGGCATAAAACTGTTTATTTTTTTCATCCGCATTTCGATCAACAGTCATTCGTCACTCCGTCTGATACCAACAATATCAATTTTCAAAAAGCTTAATAAGTTATTATAACACAATCTATCTAAAAAAGAAAAAAGAATGAACCCGGTTACGAATCCATTCTCTTTTCCCGTTTTATTTTTCATTATAGCTGTTTGCACATACCGCACGCCGGTTTACGACCGACGTCTAATCAACTTTATTTTAAAAATCCGTTAATAATCTGTTCCTCCGCCTGCTCCTGTGTCAGACCCAGTGTCATCAGCTTGACGAGCTGTTCCCCCGCGATCTTCCCGATCGCCGCCTCATGCACCAGGGCAGCGTCAACGTGATTGGCATCCAGCTGGGGAATCGCCAGCACGCGGGCTTTATCCATAATAATGGCATCGCATTCTGTATGGCCTTTGCAGGCCGCATTTCCTGTAATGCGCGAGGAAAATTCCTGAAAGGATTCCTCCCGGGCCACCGAGCGGGATACCACATCCGCCGAAGCACCGTCTCCGTTCAGGCAGGTTTCATAGATACTTTTCGCCGTCTGGCTCCCATGCGTCATCAGCCGTTCCCGCACGACCAGCGAAGCGCCTGCTGCCAGTTCAGCCTTCGTCTTGCGGATCGTAGAATCCACGCCCTTGATCTGGACCATCTCCATTTCCATAGAACTGCCTTCATCCAGATATGCCTCCGTAACAGGGTTCAGTATGCGCTTGGCACGGCCGTCCCCTTCGCCGTAATGTTTTTCGACATATTTTACTTTGCTGTTTTTTCCTATAAAAAAACGATGGACACCGTCGTGCCGGGAATCCTGCACGCCGCAGTTATGGATGCCGCAGCCGGCTACGATGACCACATCGCTGTCTTCCCCAATATAAAAATCATTATATACAGTTTCCTGGATACCGCTGTCGCTGATCACCACGGGAATATGCACACTTTCATTTTTCGTGCCGGGCCGGATGCGGATATCGATGCCGCTGACGTCTGACTTGGATACGATATCAATGTTGGCTGTCGTGTTCCGGGCCGCCATTTTACTGTTCGCCCGTATATTATAGGCTCCCGCGGGTACCGAATGAAGCTCCGCAATTTCTGCAAGAAGCCTTTTCTGGATTGCGTCAATCACAGGTCATCCCTCCTTTTCAGGCAGCTGCACACCTCCACCGCGTCATTCGTCCCAAGCAGTTCCGGAAGGATCGCTTCCTTTGACCCATGCTTTGCGATCCGGCCATTGGCCAGCACCACAATTTCATCTGCAATTTCGAGGATCCGTTCCTGATGGGAAATGATCAGGATAGAACGGGTGCGATCGGTACGCATCCGTTCAAATACGCGGATCAGGTTCTGGAAACTCCAAAGGTCGATGCCTGCTTCCGGCTCGTCAAAAATCGCCAGCCGGGATCCCCTTGCCAGCACTGTCGCAATTTCGATCCGTTTCAGTTCCCCTCCGGACAGGGACGCATTTACTTCCCGGTTGATGTAGTCGCGGGCGCACAGGCCCACCTCCGACAAATATTCGCAGCAGGCGCTGACAGACAGCTGCTTGGCCGCCGCAATGCGCAGCAGATCCAGCACCGTGATCCCTTTAAACCGGGCCGGCTGCTGGAAAGCAAAGCTGATACCGAGATTGGCCCGTTCGGTTATGTTTTTCCCGGTAATATCTTCCCCGTCCAGAAAAATTTTCCCTTCCGATGGCATTTCGATCCCGGCAATGAGTTTGGCCATAGTAGATTTTCCTCCGCCGTTGGGACCGGTTACGACCATAAATGTCCCGTCTTCCATTTTCAGATCCAGATGCCGGATAATTTCTTTCTCTTTATCCTCATCACGGACGTTGAAACTGATATCCCGTAATTCGAGCATAATTCCTCCATAAATTTTCTGATTTCTTTTGTAATTTCATTCTAGTTTTATATTATACCATGAATTTTCTATTCTGTTTATTAAAATAATCCGCATAAAAATATATATTATATATACTATTTTACTATGATTTATGATGGTATCCGACCCATACCTGCAAAGAAAATCGCATCCTAGCCGTCCGGTACTTTTTATGGAAAAACAGTTCCGTTCTCTTCCTTGGTTTTGGACAAAAAGAGAAAGGTCCAGCCGCAAGTCTGTCAAACTTGAACCCAACGTAATGACTTTGCCAAAATTTATCCTCTTATTATTTTCATGAAATCCGTTTCCTTATAGCTATTTTTTAAAAATATGGTAAAATAATGAGGTATTACACCACAGTGAGGAGAATTTATTTTGCCAGCTTTTCTTGAATTATTAAAAGCCGTTTTGTTCGGTATTGTGGAAGGCGTGACCGAGTGGCTTCCCATTTCATCTACCGGCCACATGATCCTGCTGGATGAACTGATCCATCTTGATGTCAGCGCCGAATTTTACAAATTGTTTGAGGTCGTCATCCAGCTGGGTGCCATTCTTGCGGTCATCCTCCTATATTTTGACCGGATATGGCCCATAAAAAAGAAGGATGGCGTGCTTACGCTTGACCGCGCCACCCTGGATCTGTGGGGGAAGATTATCGTAGCATGCCTCCCTGCTGCTGTTATCGGCATCCTGTTCAACGACTGGATGGAAGAACATTTTTTTACACCGGAGGTTGTGGCAATTACCCTGATTGCCTACGGCTTCCTGTTTGCCATCATCGAAAATTACAATCTCGGATCAAGATCCGTGAAAACGGTCGAAGATATTTCCTACAGGAAAGCGTTTGAAGTAGGCGTCTTCCAGCTGTTCTCACTGGTGCCCGGCACTTCCCGGTCCGGTTCTACCATCATGGGGGGACTCCTCATCGGACTGGAACGCAGCGTTGCGGCTGAATTCACCTTTTACCTCGCGATTCCAGTCATGATCGGAGCCTCCCTGCTGAAACTGGTCAAATATATTATGCGGATGGGCTTTACATTTAACAGCAGCGAACTGATTTTGCTGGCTGTCGGCAGCCTGGTGGCCTTTGTGGTCAGTATCCTCGTCATCCGCTTCCTCATGAGCTATATCAAAAAGCACACTTTTGTGCCCTTCGGCTACTACCGTATCGCATTGGGCATGGTAGTCCTGATTTACTTTAAGTTATTAAATTAAACGCGCATTGGTTACGAAAAAAGTTTTCCATAACGGGCAATGTAATTAAGTTAAACAATGTCAGTATAAAAATTTTCCCCCGGCTGATTGTAGAAACAGCCAGGGGGCTTTTTATTTCTTTATAGGGTCCGTCCATCCCCGCATTACTAAAATTATCTCACGGCTCGATGAAATTTTACAATCTGCATGTTATCAGACAATATTTCAGCAATGTCTTTCGTGTATCCGGAACTAATGCCGTGATACTTTCAACCGGGCAGGCGGGAAATGAATTCCGATGTTCCGGTCATAATCCAGCACAGATCAATCTTACAGTTCATCCGCAAACACAAGCCGGGTCTCTTCCGGTGCGGACAGCTGTGGATGGGCCGTAAAATATTCTTCCAGCACGCTGTGGCTTTGGGTGGCGATGACCTTTGGCATGCCGTTGCGGGTGATTTCCGCTTCCGAAATGTTGAGACCTGTCTGCAGGTTCTTAAAATGGAACTGGTGCATACCTACCCGGAGCATTTCATCATCCCCCACTTCCCGGTCATACAGGGTAAAACTGAGGATTTTTTTCTGTTTTTTACTGTAAATGATCCGCATACCTTCGGAAAACTGATAAAATTCCGTATGGGAAAGCCCGTCAAAAGCTTCATCCCGCAGCATATATTCCATCATGCGGCGGAACTGCCTGCCGGTCACCTTGTAACGATATATTTCTTCATCAAACGGATGCATCTCCTGCATATCCTTCAGCGTCATAACGGGTCCCAGGTACGAATTGCGCAAGCTGCCCGACGCTTCCAGCATAATGTCCAGACCCAGGGATTCCTTGAAGGCATCGGCAAAAATCTTCCCCACCTGTGTCTCCTGATGGCGGCTGGGATGGGTGTAACGTTCCGCAAAGCGTGTCAGGATCCGGTTGTATTTGGATTCCATTATGGTGTGATATTTTTCGATGACCTCCTTCAGGGCTTCGTCTTCCGGGCAATTTTCCGGATTCACGGGAATCAGCTGCCAGGTATAGCTGTCGATGGTGTTCAGATCGGTATCCACCATGATATCAAAGCGTCCCACCTGGTCTGTGCCGGATGCCGCCTGCACAATCGGTATTCCATTGATTTCCACAGGTTTTTCCAGCAGGGTGTGGCTGTGTCCCCCGATGATCAGGTCCACACCCCAGCGGGGATCCAACATGGAAGCCAGTTCCTTGTCCGCTTCAATGCCGATATGTGTCAACAGCACCGTAAAATCGATGTCTTCCGTCTGGTAGGAATCACAGATGCGGCCCACTTCATCCGCTGCCGCCTTAACGTCTACCAGTGTGCCGATCAGTTTTTCCAGTTTCGTCTTCTGCAGCACCTCTTCCGTGAGAATTCCGATGAACAACACTTTCATTCCACCGATGTGCAGAATTTTATGGGAGTTGAATAAACGTTTCCCATTGGACTTCAGGTACAAATTGGCATTAATGATCGGAAAATTGGCGCATTTTTCCAGGAACAGCAGATGTGCCAGCCCGTAATCCACCTCGTGATTGCCGATGGTCACCACATCCGGCGCCAGCAGGTTCATGATCTCAATGGTCGAGATGCCCCTGTATTCCGAATCGATAAGGGAACCCTGGAACATATCGCCGGCAACGGCATAGATCACATTCTCTTCCTCACGGCGCACCTTGTTCACGTACCCGGACAGCATGGAAACACCGCCAATCAGCTTATCATTGATTTTTTCCACAAGAAAATCGCCATGCAAGTCATTGGAATGAAGCAACGTGAGTTTTTTAAGATGCTTCATGGAGCACCCCTTTCTGCCCGTCTAAAACTGTCAGGCCTGCCACACGTATTTGGTGATCACGTCGATACAGGAAAGACGCCCGCCTTCCAGACAGGCCCCCGTATCGCACAAAATGATCCGGTTATCCCGGATCACCGGATACATGTCCCAAGTGATATCCTTAAACATATATTGCAGATTCTGGATAGGCGTATGCCCCACCACGACGGTTTCCTTCCCGCGGTAATGATTGTAAAATTTTTCCCGGATCCAGATCAGGTCCTTTTCCTGCTGCCTGTCCAACGGTATCTCCGGATCCACTCCCGCATGACAGAAAAAATAGTCCCCGATACGGTAATACAACGGCAGCCTCCTGGCATAGTCCAGTCGGAACCGCAGCGCTTTTGCCCCCAGCTTCTCCAGCTGGGGAAGAGTTTTATCCCCGCCGTAGACCAGCCACTCACTGGTGCGATTCAGCAACCGTACATCCAAGTCGTCCTTTGTCTTTGCCAGCGCGTCAAAATAATCCAGCATTTGACGTTCATGGTTGCCCATCAGGCAGATGACACGTTCCGGATATTTTTTCTGCAGACGCATCACATAATCAAAGCATTGCAGGGATTCCGGCCCCCGGTCAATGAGATCGCCCAAAAAAACAAGCCGGTCCATTTCCGGGTCAAACCTGACCCGCCGCATCAGCATTTTTAATTTATCGTACATACCATGGACATCGCCCACGGCCAGTATCCTGCTTCCTATCACCATATCTGCCCCGTTCCGTACCCGGCCGAACACCGGGCCATCCGAATCAATCACAGGCGCACCCTGTCCGCCAGATTTTCACTTTCTTTTTGGGGATGACGGTCTTCCGTCCGTATCCGACAAAAAGCAATTTTCCATTAATCACCATTCCCTAACCGTTCTGTTGGCTTTATTGTAACCGATTTTCTGTTTTTAGTAAAATCATTGATCGATCACACAATTTGTCATAAATTTGCCAAATTTATCTTGTATAGTAATTATTAAGAAAATCATGTAAGGAGGAGGCCACACTTATGAAAACATGGAAAAAAGCAGCCGCCGGATTTCTGGCTGTATCCGTTTTTACAGCAGGTATTGCGTTTTCGCCTGTGGCTGAAGCGAAAGCCGTAAACCAGAAAACAGCGACGTCAGCCACGGAATATAAAAACGGTTCCGTATTTTCGGCATCCCGTTCCGAAGCGATGCGTACCGCCGCCAAAGAACAGGCCTTATCAAACTTTTATATCACCAGCGGGCCGAAACTGGAAAAAGCCGTGGCCCTGTTGGAAGGACTGCCGTCTGAAAAAACGGGTCTGGACCGGAAAACACCGTATTTTTACCGTATGGATAAGACCCTTTACGGAAACTACTTTCACCACATAAAGGCTTTCTCCACGGATATGGAAACGCTCCACGGAGAATATTACCTGGCAAAGGATAACAGCTGCCTGTTCCGCCGTTTTGCCGAAAGCGGGGACTTTGAACTGCTGGAAGGTTCCACGGAAAAGCTGATGAAAAAAGTGGAAATTTATCCTGCCAGTACCATCATTCCGTTAGACGGCAAGGGTAAAACGCTGGTCCGGGTTCCGGGTAACCTTCCCTATGATCTGACCCTGACCAGCTTAAATGAAACTATCGCGACGATCGAAGAAGAAAACGGCCAGCTGAGCATTGTCGGAAATGCCCGGGGTTATGCGGATATCCTTGCTGAAGTGGAGATCGGTGGCTATGTAAAAAGCACCAAGCTCCGTTTTGCCGTCATGGACAAACGGGACATTGCGGCTTATGAAGCCCGCAGGGACTATGCGCCCATCCCCATCTTTATCGGCATGGAATGGGGCTGGGGCCCAGGGCGCTATCACCATCATCGCGGAGGACCGCCGCCACACCACCATGGCGGCCGCCATTGTCCGCGAAGATAATATTTTTGCCCGAATACTGAACGGAACGGTTCTGTATGCCTGCTATATGGCTTACAGGACCGCTTTTTTTAATGATGAAACCATCTTGGGACGCTGGATGCATTCCTCCTTTTTGCAGATAATATCGCATGCCGTTAACCAGGCAATCATTTTCCGATCTTGATACGCTTTTGCAGCCAACATGGAGACGTTTGCTGAATTTGTTTTTTTGGATTTCAAAAAAATAAAACCGTAATTTTTTCCACAGCTCGTCCGAATTCCCTACAAATTACAGGAATTCATGGTATAATAAGTTATAAATAATAACGGCCCTACGGTTTACAGATACAATGTAAAAAGACCGCAACCCGATTCAACATTCACAGGCTCACATTATTTGGCGAGGAGGAACGCATCATGGAAGAAAAGAAAATTTACACGGAAGAAGAAATGGAACAACTGGCAGAAAAGGCATCGCAGAATGCCATGGAACATTTCAGGCACGGCCTGAATTGCGGCGAATGCGTATTACAGGGCTTTCTTGACCTTGGCATAAGCGAATATCCGCCCGAGATCATCGCGCTGGTTTCCGGCATGGGCGGCGGCATGGGCTTCACCAAACATACCTGCGGTGCAGTAAACGCCGGCATGGTCGTCATCGGCAGCAGGCAGGGCCGAAAAAATCCCTATGCAAAAGAAACCTTCGCAGAGCGGGTTGACGAACTGCATCACGAAGGCACCGGCATTTATCCCCGCCACGGCGATTACGTCAAAAAATGCATCACCGAATACGGCACCATCGAGTGCCGCGATCTCTGCTTCCCCTTTGACGAATCCACCAAGGAAGGAGCCAAAGACCGGGCCCGCAACTGTAAAAAAATCATCGGCTTCTGCGCTAAGCAGGCAACCCTGGCAGCCTTGAAGAAATAAAAGCAAACCGGTATCAGTCCGTGCTGATACCGGTATTTTATCAATGTGGTCCAAACAGGAGGAATACACTGTGGGTAAACGTATTTTAATAGTGGGCGGTGTGGCAGGAGGGCTTTTGGGTGCCATTGAACCCGTGAGTGCCACTTTGTTTAGTGCCTTGTGGTTGGGGACCTTATTTACGGGCGCCGATTGGGCGGGCTTGGTGCTTATGGTGGTTACTATTGCCATTGTTTCGCTGAGCAAAGGTAATCAAGAAGAGGCATAATCGCAGGCAAAAGTCGCCTTTGTGGCAACATTGAGGGCTCTCCGTTCATCTTTTCTTACACGCGGTCTGCACAAAATCTGAACAAGCTCGAGGGGCTCTCGGTGTATCCTTGTAATGTGCCCATTGTACGTTTCGAAGGAGGCACGAATGGCCAAGCATTCGCAAGGCAAGAAGAAAAAGCGCAAGATGGATGCGGCAGAGAAGCTCGCATCGCTTGCTGCAGATCTGAGTTCTACTTTAGAGCCCAAGCCAGAGGCAGAGGCTGAAGCAGAAGTTTCATCCGAGGACATATCTGCCGATACCCTTACCGCTGCAGACGATATGGCTGGTTTAGACATCCTTGTGTCCGAACAAGATTTTCCGAGTGAGGACCATGCGCGAGCCTTTATTGACCAAGAGACGGCCCAGCTTTTTCTTGAGGAATATGCGAAAGAGAGCTATCCAAAGCCTTCGGTGACCGCCGACAT
>CAJOKZ010000009.1 GCA_905235335.1 uncultured Succiniclasticum sp. | reverse complement strand
GAGACAAAGATGCCGATGTCCAGGCTCTGCCAGTAGGAATAGGGGCCGTGGTTCAGCGAATAGTCGAAAAACAGGCCCAACGGCGCGCAGATGGCCCAATATGCGATGAGGCTGGAGCAGAAGGGCAGGTTGACGTCCTTATATCCCCGGAGGATTCCCTGTATGGGGGCGGCTACGGCATCGCCCATGATGAAAAGGCAGCCGTATGTGATGAACCGTGCGCAGATTTCCACGACCTCCGGTTCGGTCACGTACATGCGGGCGATGGGATAGCGCAGCATATAAAAGAGGGAAGGCAGGATCAGCGCACAGGTCCAGTTGAAGGCCAGCCCGGTGTTTTCATACTGTTCCGCGGAAATCCACCGTTTGGCCCCGGCCTCGATGCCGACCAGTATGGTCATGCTCATGGAGACGCTTAGGGGGATCATGTAGGCGAGCGTACTGAAATTCATGGAAGCCTGGCTCGCGGCGATGGCCGCGGTGCCGAAGCGGGCGACCAGGAACGCCACGACGCCGAAGATACTGGTTTCCAAAAAAATGGAAAGACCGATAGGGACACCGATTTGCAGATATTCCTTAAGAAGGGTTTTGTTGAGGAAGGAAGGGTCGCACCGGAATATTTTTACATCTTTATATTGCGAATGGAAGGAAACGACCAGGGAAAAGAGTCCGAAGATGAACCAGCAGGTGAGACCCGTGGCGATACCGGCGCCGATGCCTCCCAGAGGCGGAAGCCCCAGCCTACCGAAGATAAGGATGTAATTCAGCGCAGCGTTGACAGGAAGCGCTGTCAGGTACACTTGCATGGTCAGACGGGTTCCGCCCAGGGTATCAATGAAGGATCGCAGGACCGTTCCCATAAAGAAGGGGACGATACCGATGCCGATCCCCGCCAGATAGCGGACGGCGATATAGGCGACTTCCGGATCCAGCCCCAGGTTTCGAACGACGGACTCCAAAAAGAAAAAGCCCGCCGTAAAGCACAGACAGGAAAACAGCATGGCAAGGAAGAGGCCGTGACGGACCACCCGGCCGATTTCCTGTCGTTTCCCGGCGCCCAGCAGATGCGCGGAGAGGGGTGTCGAGGCAATCAATATTCCATTGACGGTGGTGAAGACCGGCATCCACAGGTTCCCGCCGATGGATGTTCCTGCCAGCTGTACTGCGCCGGAATGACCGCTCATGACCGCGTCAAAAAAGCTCATCCCCATGATGGCGGTCTGTGTGATAAAGATGGGGAGCATGACGCTGAAAAAATGCCGGAACCTTGCGCCGGCATCGGGACCGAAAAGAGTTTGTTTCAGAGACATGGCATATCCTTTAAGACCGTAAACGTTATTGTTATCCATTATTATATCATGAGGACAGCGAACAGAACGGGAATTAAAAAAATTCTTCTAAAATACAAAAATATTATTTTACACGTAAAAATAAATTATATAAAATAATATTAAAGAGGTTGTTAAAGTGACCTTGCGGAGTGAAACTGAGGAGGGATGATCATGGCCGTATACCGTTGCCGCATCTGCGGCGCCATTTTTGACGAGGCGAAGGAAGGAAAAAAACTGAGCGAGATACCCTGCTGCCCCATCTGCCGGCAGCCCATCTCCAATTTTGAAAAGATTGCGGATGCGGAAGAAACAAAACCAGAGACAGATGCGGGTGCGGGAACGGCTTCTGCCGGCACGGTGAAAGCAGAGCCTGACGGAGCTGCGAAGCCTTCGCTTGCATCGCTGGCTTACGATGAAGCGTATGCGCGGGTGGACGAACGCTGCCGCTACATGAAGGAGATTCATGAGATGGCGGTGAGCGGGCGCACCCTCGGCGGTGCTATGGGGACCCTGATGCCTATGCCCGGCTGGGATGACATCCTGCTGCTAGGTACGCAGCTGAATCCGCCGCCGCTGGACGACGATGCGCCAGTGGACACCCAAACTGTAATCGGCAGGCACGCGAAACAGCCGATGGTCCTGGAAAGCCCGGTGTACATCTCCCACATGTCCTTCGGCGCTCTTTCCAAAGAGACAAAGGTTGCCCTTGCCAAAGGATCTGCTATGGCGAAGACGGCCATGTGCAGCGGGGAAGGCGGCATCCTGCCGGAAGAAAAAGCGGCGTCATATAAATATATTTTTGAATATATCCCCAACAAATACAGCGTTACCGATGAAAACCTGAAAGTGGCCGACGCCATCGAGATCAAAATCGGGCAGGGGACGAAGCCCGGCATGGGCGGGCATCTGCCGGGGGAAAAGGTGACCCCGGAGATTGCGGCGCTTCGCGGTAAAAAGCCGGGCGAGGATGTGCAGAGTCCCAGCAAGTTCCCGGAAATCAATTCCAAAGAAGACCTGAAAGCCATGGTGGATATGCTGCGGGAACGCTCGGGGGGACGTCCTATCGGCATCAAGATTGCAGCGGGACGAATCGAGCAGGATCTGGAGCATTGTGTGTTTGCGGAACCGGATTTCGTCACCATTGACGGCCGCGGCGGCGCCACCGGTTCCAGTCCATTCTTCCTGCGGGAAGCGACCACGGTTCCGACGATCTTTGCCCTGAGTCGGGCCCGCAAATATCTGGATGCTGCCGGTTCTGACATTGCGCTGGTAATCACCGGGGGACTGCGGGTGTCGCCTGATTTTGCCAAGGCGTTGGCCATGGGGGCGGACGCGATTGCAATTGCCAGCGCGGCACTGATTGCGGCAGCCTGCCAGCAGTACCGTATCTGCGGCTCCGGCAACTGTCCCGTGGGTGTGGCCACACAGGATCCGGAACTGCGTGCCCGTCTCAGTATCGATGCGGCGGCGCAGCGGGTGGCGAATTTCCTGAACGTGTCCCTGTCGGAACTGAAAACCTTTGCCCGCATCACAGGACATGCTTCTGTGCATGATTTATGCCTGGACGATTTGGTAACATTGAACCGGGATGTGGAGGAATGTACCGGCATCCCCTATGCAGGCAGGGCGAAAGTGTGAGAAGGCTGGCGGGGCAACCGGCGTGGCAGTATCCGCATAACCGGATTTGTGTCACGGGGCGGTAACGGAATCCGTGCGACCCGGCCAGACTCTTGACAACTGTGCTATAATAAATACGTTAGAAGTTTGCTGCATGCAGCGGCCTGTTTAACAATTGGAAGATATGTCAATAAAACCGTCGAAGCGATTCGGCGGTTTCTTCTATTTTTTGGCTCAATTTTTTGTATGCTGATATATTCAAATGTTGGAGAAAGAAACGATGAAATGTGTTTTCGCATGGGTTGCCGTGCTGTCGCTGGCGCTGTTGTGCATCGCCGGCTGCAGCGGCTCCCGCAGGGATACCGCGGATAATACGGGAAGACCGGGGCTGATGGTCGTTACGACGATTTTCCCGGAATACAGCTGGGCTAAAGAAATCAGCGGCGCGCAGGGAAAAAGTATCAGGCTGGATCTGCTGACGAAAAAAGGAACCGATATGCACAGCTACCAGCCCGGCGCGGAGGATATTCTGAAGATCAGCGGCTGCGACCTTCTTGTTTACGTGGGCGGCGAATCGGATAAGTGGATAAAAAAGGCGCTGGCGGAACAGAAAAACCCGAAACGCAGGGTCATCTGCCTGATGGAACTGCTGGGCGGCCGGGTCCGGGCAGAGGAGACCGTGGAAGGCATGCAGGAGCGTAAACCCGTTTCCCTTTGGAACAGGGAGGCCTGCAATGATACGAATGATAGGCGGCATGCCGGGGAAGGGAAAGGGCCGCATAACGAAGAAGCAGTATCGGAAACAAAAACAGGATGCGGTAAAGGCGCATATGACGCAAAGCGCGGTGAAACTCATGATCACGGAAACAGCCGGGCAGGGGAAACAGAATACGATGAGCATGTGTGGTTATCTCTGAAAAATGCGGACATTGCCTGCAGGGCTATAGCGGATGAGCTGTCTGCGATGGATCCGATGAACGCAGGTACGTATCGCGAAAACTATGTAACTTACAGCAAAAAGCTGAAAGCACTGGACGATCGATATAAAGAAATTGTTGCAAAGGCACCCGTGAAGACGCTGCTGTTTGGCGACCGTTTCCCCTTCCGCTATCTGACGGATGACTATGGGCTCAGCTATTATGCGGCATTCAATGGCTGTTCGGCGGAAACGGAGGCCAGCTTTCAAACGATCGTGTTTCTGATCAGGAAGATGGATGAACTGAATCTGCCCGCGGTCCTCACTATGGAAGGACGTCAGCATAAACTGGCGGCGACGATTGCAGAAAATACAGTCGCGAAAAATCAGAAAGTCCTGACGCTGCATTCCATGCAGTCTGTTTCGGAAGAAGAAATACGAAAGGGCGCGACGTATCTTTCTTTTATGGAAAAAAATTTGGAAGTGTTGCGGGAGGCGCTTCGGTAAGATATAAAATCACCGCGCCTTTTTTGAGAAAGGGAATAAAATGGATACACTGATCAGATGTGAAGACCTGAAGCTGGGATATGGGCCGCATGTCCTGGCGGAACATCTTTCGTTTACAATCAATAAAGGCGATTACCTCTGCATCGTCGGTGAAAACGGTGCGGGAAAAAGTACGCTGCTGCGAACTGTGTTAGGACTGCAGAAGCCGCTGGCAGGACGCATTATAGTAGAAGAAGGGCTGCGGCATAACCAGATTGGGTATCTGCCCCAGCAGACTGTGGTACAGCGGGATTTTCCCGCATCTGTCCGGGAGATCGTGCTGTCGGGCTGCCAGGGGCGGTGCGGCTGGCGACCGTTTTACAGCCGGGAGGAGAAAAAAATCGCGGAAAATGCCATGGAGAAGATGGAGATTCTGCCGTTGGCAGGGGAATGCTACCGCGACCTTTCCGGTGGGCAGCAGCAACGAGTGTTGCTGGCCCGGGCGCTGTGCGCTTCCGATAAAATGCTGGTGCTGGACGAGCCGGTTTCCGGCCTGGATCCGAAGATGGCGGAAACGATGTACAACCTGGTGGCGAAGATTAACCGGGAGATGGGTATCGCCATTGTTATGATCTCCCATGACGTACGGGAAGCGATCCCCTGTGCGACACATATCCTGCACATGGGTCAGGTGTTATTTTTCGGGACTGCGGAAGAATACCGACGGTCGGAAACGGGAAAACTTTTTTTGCTGTAAGGGAAGTTGGAATTTATGTAGCCTGTCTGATGCCGCCTTTACATTGCGGCCGAACGCTTTGGTGCCTGATTGTCCGCATGTGCCTTCGGCACGATGCGGTGACGTCAGCGGTTTCTTTCTGCAGCCTGGCCGTTATGACGGCCTTTACCGTTCCTCCTCGCGCCCTGCGGGAGCCGGCTGCTGCGTACAGGCGGCATCAGACAGGCTGCTATATCCCGATTTAATTTTTTATACTGTAATGATTAGGGGAAACAGATATGGATGCAACGATTGATAAACTAATTTTGTACTTTCAATATCCTTTCGTGGTCAATGCCCTCATAGTGGGGGTCCTGATCGCATTATGCTCGTCCATGCTGGGTGTGACACTCGTGCTGAAACGGTATTCCTTTATCGGGGACGGGCTGTCCCACGTGGCATTCGGCGCCATGTCGGTAGCGGCGGTGCTGAATTTCACGGATGACATGCCGTTCATCCTGCTGGTGACGACAGCCTCCGCCATACTGCTGCTGCGTACGGGAAAGAACGCGAAGATCAGGGGGGACGCAGCTATTGCCATGATATCTGTAGGCGCGTTGGCTGTCGGATATCTCCTGATGAATATGTTCTCCGTTTCTTCCAATGTGTCGGGCGATGTTTGCACGACGCTGTTCGGCTCCACTTCCATCCTGACCCTGACGAAGATGCAGGTATGGGTGTGCGTCGCCCTATCGGCAATCGTTATCGGTGTGTTCATCCTGTTTTACAACAAAATTTTCGCGGTAACCTTTGACGAAACCTTTGCCCGGACGGCAGGCACGCCGGTGGGAACCTGCAATCTCCTTCTGGCGGTGCTGATCGCGGTGATTATCGTGCTGGCCATGAACCTGGTAGGTTCCCTGCTGATATCCGCGCTGGTTATTTTTCCGGCGCTATCTGCCATGCGTGTGTTCAACAGCTTCCGTTCGGTCATTCTCTGCTCGGCGGTGTGTTCCGTGGCCTGCGCCCTGCTGGGCATGGCGCTCTCCATCCTGGCCGGCACGCCGGTGGGAGCAACGGTCGTCGTCGTCGATATGCTGGCATTCGCGGTATTTTATGTCGTCGGGATTGTGCGGGACGGGGGGTATTAAGTGGAGACAGGCAGGAATCCGGTATAATTTTTATGGTGCGGCATACCGGGGGAAAAATGAGGGAAAACCCCGGAGGGACTCTCCCAAAATTTCAGAAAAAAATTCCACTTTTTTCCAAGATATGGTAAAATTAAAATACAGAAACAAGGACTGGAAGTCCGAGCGAGTTTCCATTATTTTAAAGTTAGGAGGAAGTATTGTGAAAAAATTTTTACTGGTTGTGATGGCGATGCTGTTGTCCCTGTCCATGGTCGCAGGCTGTGGCGGAGATAAAAAGGCAGAACTGCTGAAAGGGCTGAAAACAGAGTTCTCAACGCTGCTGGGCAATGTGGACAAACTTGCGGCAAACGCTGCAGAGCTGAAAGGCGAGGAAGCAAAAAAAGCACAGGAGGGGCTCAAGAGCCTGAAGGAAAAGCTGGCGAAGCTGAAGGAAGCAGCCAAGGGCAATGCGGCCGCGGAAAAAGAAGCGGATGACCTGCTGGCCAAGGCGACAGGGGTATCGGAAAAGGTCAGCCGCGGTTTGGCAGCCGGCAGCCTGAACATTGACCCGAAGAACTTTAAGATTGAAGAGCTGGAAAAGAACGGCTGGGTTGCAATCAAAGACGCAACCGGGAAAATCACCGGCTACTATAATTCAAAGAGTGTAGTAGTGGACGAAATGGGCAAAAAAGCTTATGCCTGGATTCTGAAAGTGGGCGAAGACGGGAAAGCCATTTTCAAAAATGTGGCCTTTGACTATGCGGCCGGCAAAGTTGCCCTGAATAAAGAAACTGCGTTGGAAAACAAAGACGGCGTTATGAGTTTTGCGGAAGCAAAGGCAGCCATTGATAAACTGAACTGGGATGACAGCGTCGATGTCGGCGGCGTGGATCTGAATGGTATTTTCGAAAAAATCAAACCGGCAGGCTGGGAGATGAAAAAACTGGCAGCTGCGGTAGCGGGCGCAGTATCCGGTGAAGCAGCAAAAGTAACGGGAGATACTGCGGCTATAGCGAAAGATTTCGTAGCTTTTGCGGAAAAGAACGAAGCAACTCTGAAGAAACTGGCGGACAGCATCAACAATGGTGCTGCTGACAAAGCAGCGCTGCTGGATCTTGGCAAAAATGCATTGGCGGAGATCAAAAAAGCCAACGGCGACGTGAAAGCCAAATATGCTGGCCTGGCGAAAGCAGCTGCTGATATCATGCAAATGCAGGAAGACCGTGCCCAGGCCATGATCGACGGCGTGAGCGGAAACGCGGCTCGTTTTGCCGAAGGCGGCAATATGAAAGCGAAAGTGCTGGAGATGTTAGCGCAGTTCAAGAAAGAAAACAACCTGTAAGAAATTGTGCGGAGGCGTTGCGGAAACGTGATTGCAGGTCGTGGGGTTGTCATATATCTTGCGATGCCGCATGAATACGTATAATGTATTACCAAGTGCAGCAGATGGAATGTCTGCTGCACTTTTTTGACAGTATGTGGTAAAATAAACATGGGCGATGGTTCGTGATTTATATGCGCTGCACAGCGCCAGACAGTCAACGGAAAGGGTGGTCATAATGAAAAACTATTTTGATCTGACAGGGAAAGTGGCGCTGGTCATCGGCGCTTCCTCCGGGCTGGGGCGCCAGTTCGCCAAGGCTCTTGCGAATCAGGGAGCGTCTGTCGCCGTAGCGGCGCGTCGTGTGGAAAAACTGGAGGAAACCAGGTCGCAGGTAGAGGCGTTGGGTGCGACATGCATTGCGGTTCCCTGCGATGTGAACAATGAGCAGTCCATCATCGACTGTATCGCCGCGGTTGTTGAGAAGTTTGGCCGGCTTGATATTCTGTGCAACAACGCCGGCATCATCGTATGGGATGACCTGCTCAGTTCGACCACAGAAGGATGGAACCGCGCCATGGCAACCAACGTGACAGGCGCCTACATCGCCAGCCGTGAAGCGGCTCGCGTGATGGCAAAACAGGGAAGTGGGCGGATCATCAACACAGCTTCCATTGCCGCCCACGGAGGGGAAGCCGGATCAGTATCGTATTATGCCAGCAAAGCGGCCATCGCGAACCTGACACGCGCGCTGGCCTGCGAGCTTTCGCCTCTGGGAATCAATGTAAACGCCATCGGTCCCGGCGTGTTTGCTACCGAGCTTACCGCCAGTTCGCTGGACGGTCCCATGGCGGAAGCGCAGAAAGCTTCGCTGCCCCTTCGCCGTTTCGGCAGGGAAGGCGAGCTGGACGGCATTCTGATCTATCTTGCCTCGGACGCGTCAAGCTTTTGTACCGGACAGGTTATCTTTGTGGACGGCGGACAGACCTGCAAGATGTAGAATTCGTGCGGGGTGTTGCGGCAGGTGCCGTTCCGGGGTCCGCCGTATCTGCGGATCTGGGTAAAAGAAAATTGCATTTCGAAAAAAATTAATTCATCAAGCTTTCACAGTTTTTATTTTCCGCCTGTGATATAATAACTTTACCATAAGACTGCGGCAGATAAAATGCTGCGCCGGGGGGGGAAATTTATTATGAAGAAAGTTGCGATCATCCGCTGTTTGGATGTCAGTATGCGTTGTCCCGGCGCTGCCTGTTTAAAATCTTTTCGCAACCGTGCCGTGAAATTTGAGCGGTACGGGCAGGAAGACTTGGAATTGTTTTCCATGATGACCTGCAACGGCTGCGGACAGACAGTGGAAAACGATGAGGGGCTGAAGAAAAAGCTGGACCGCCTGGCAGAAGAACCGGTGGATACGGTTCATTTCAGCAGCTGCACTAACAAAAAAGATAAGGACGATCCGGACGTGAAAAACCGTTGCCCGTGGATTGAAAAAATGGCGGCGTACCTGGAAAGCAGAGGCATCGAAGTAGTGTACGGCACGCATCATTAAATAAAAAAAGCCTTTCAGAGGAACAGGGGAGGGGATGGAAGCAGTGTGTGCAGCACGCATCGTTAAATCGGATTTTTTAGGCATTTAATGATGCGGGACGACAAGGGCGTGGGCCGAACTTTTCCCTTGTAACGTGAAACAGGAAATAAAAAACCGCTTTGCATATTATCCTAAAAAATCTGCTTTGCATATCATTTGTGATTTTAGGCAACAAAAAGTTGCTTACCATGACATAATAAATAAAAACTTGAGGAGGAATCATCATGGCGAACAAATACGCAGGAACCCAGACCGAAAAGAACCTGGCAGCAGCTTTTGCGGGGGAATCCCAGGCAAGGAACAAGTACACTTATTTTGCTTCCAAGGCAAAGAAGGAAGGCTTTGAGCAGATCTCCGCGCTGTTTCTGAAGACGGCGGATAATGAAAAAGAACATGCCAAGATGTGGTTCAAGGAACTGGACGGCATCGGCAGCACGGCCGAGAATCTGGCAGCTGCGGCAGCGGGGGAAAACTTTGAATGGACCGACATGTATGAAGGGTTTGCCAAAACGGCGGAGGAAGAGGGCTTTAAGGAACTGGCCGCTAAATTCCGCGCAGTAGGCGCTATCGAAAAACATCACGAAGAACGGTATCGTGCCCTGCTGAAGAATATCGAGGCACAGGAAGTATTTAAAAAGAGTTCCGTTAAGATTTGGGAATGCCGCAACTGCGGTCATATCGTAGTAGGGGAAAAAGCGCCGCAGATCTGCCCGGTGTGTGCACATCCTCAGGCATATTTTGAGATCCACGCAGAAAATTATTGATTCGTTCCGGACGCGCAGCGCTTCAACCATTTGCGCCTGCGTCTCCGGTGTTATGGTACGTTCTGTCAAACGTTGTCCATCCCGGCGGATGTGCCGGCAGTGATGCATAAAGCTATGCGATGAAAAGAATGAGGGGTTGCTGTCTGAACCGCGGCAGCCTCTTTTCATTTGGAAAAACAGATAAAACATGATATAATATTTTGTACTGATTAAAGGAAGCCAGGAACCCGCGCATTGCGGCGGAAGAAGTTTTACCGACTTTCTTTCTATAATTAATTTAACGTTGTGCGCCGCGCGGCGGAGAAAGTATCCGAATTTGATTAGTGGCGAGCGGGCATGCAGGGTTTCAAAAATCAAACGATATCACAAACAGGAGGAACACATGAACATCATCGTCTGTGTAAAGCAGGTACCGGACACGGCGCAGATTCGCCTGAATCCGGAAACACGTACTCTGGTACGGGACGGCGTGGAGAACATTTTGAATCCGTATGACGCGGAAGCATTGGAGACCGCGCTGATTTTAAAAGACAGGTACGGGGCGAAGGTCACGGTAATCACCATGGGACCGCCTCAGGCCAAGGATATACTGAAGGATGCCATCGCGCTGGGCGCGGATGAAGCCTTCCTGCTGACAGACCGCGTGGTGGCCGGTTCCGATACTTTGGCTACCAGTGTGGCGCTGGCTGCGCTGGTAAAACATCTGGGGGCCTATGACCTGATCCTCTGCGGACGGGAAGCGGCCGACGGCTGCACGGCCCAGGTAGGGCCGGAGATGGCGGAACATCTGGGCATTCCGCAGGTTACGTCAGCTTTGAAGGTTGACTTTGAGGATGGACGCTTTATCGTGGAAAGGGAAACGGAGAACTGGGCTGAGACACTGGCAGCTCCGGCGCCCCTGCTGGTGACCATGACCCGTGCGGAGAAAGAGCTGCGTTTTGCCAGTATCCGGGGCAAGATGAAGGCACGCAAGACGGAAATTCCTGTGAAGACAGCGGCAGATCTTGCACTGGATACCACCAACGTAGGCCTGAACGCGTCCCCGACCCGGGTCATCAAGGTGTTTACACCGGAAGTGCAAAAGGTGGAAACACAGATCATTAAAGAAGAAGATGTGGATGTTGCCGTTGACAGGCTGGTGGAAAAGCTGATCGCGGCCGGCGTAATTAAACGCTGAGCGGTGCATCGTGGCAATTGCGGTTGATCAGAAACGTTGCAAAGGATGCGAGGACTGCGCGGCCATCTGTCCCACAGGGGCCATCCGCGTGACAGCTGGGAAAGCGTCTGTCAGGGATGCGTTATGTGTGGAATGCTGTGCGTGTATCTACGAATGTCCTGTAGAGGCAATTACTCTTCCAAGGGAGGATTTTCATAATGGCAAAGACTGAAAACGCGATCTGGGTAGTGGCCCAGATGGAAAATGGCGAGATACTCGGTGTGACGCATGAACTGCTGGGGCAGGCACGCCGTCTGGCCGACGAGGCAGGACAGAACACGGCTGTCGTGCTGATCGGGAAGGAAAATAACGGACTGGCGGACACGCTGATCGCCCGGGGGGCGGATGTAGTCTACACGGTGCTGGGCGATGAATATGCGGATTACAATGTGGAATTATATGCGAATGCGATCTGCGAGCTGGCGCGTGAATACAAGCCCAACGGCATCATGTTCGGTGCCACGATTGACGGACGTGACCTGGCGCCCCGTGTGGCAGCCCGTCTGAAGACCGGCCTGTGCGCGGACTGCACGGAAGTAGTTATGGGAGAGGACGGCTTGTTGAAATGGACGCGGCCGGCCTTGGGAGGAAACCTGATGGGCACCATCGTATGCTCTGATATCCGTCCCCAGATGGGTTCGGTACGGCCCAAAATTTTCGCGCCTATGGAACCGGATGATTCCCGCCAGGGCGAAGTGATCGATTATACAGTTAAGAATAAAGTGGAAAGCAAATTGGAGCTCCTGAAAAAGGAACCGCTTTCTACCGGCGGCAAACTGAAGATTGAAGACGCGGAAGTTGTTGTTGCGGGCGGTCGCGGCTTCGGTGATGCGGAACGTTTTGCGGTGCTGGACGGGCTGGCCGGTTTGTTCGAAAAATCTGCCATTGCCGGTTCCCGTGCAGCCGTGGATGAAAAGTGGGTGGATCATGCGTCTCAGGTAGGGCAGTCCGGCAAGACCATCGCGCCAAAGCTGTATTTTGCCTGTGCGATTTCCGGTGCGTTGCAGCATGTATCCGGCATGAAGGGGTCGGAAGTGATCGTGGCTATCAACAAGGATGAGAACGCACCGATCTTCGAGGTAGCCCACTATGGCCTGATCGGCGATGTTCATACGGTGATTCCCAAACTAATTGAAAAAATCAAAGCATATAAAGAATCCTGAGGTGCAGCTTCTGTGTGGAAGGTTATCTATATTGCTCCGACGCAGGAGCGTGCTGAAAAATTAAAAAAGCTTCTGGTCGACAACAGTTTTTTATGCCAGCTGAAACAGGTGGCATCCAGACGGAACAATAAACCGGCTGCGATTGAAATATCCGTGCCGGCGGCAGAGGCAGAAGAAGCTTATGAAGTGTTGGCTGAGCACGGTTTTCAGGGATAGGCGGAAAGAATTTGCAGACAAACCCATGGTTCAGTGTTTCCTGAATTCAGTTAACGGTAAACAGTATGGCACGATCTGAAGAAAATATTTTTAAAAAAGGATATACTGACTTTGACGAAAGGCTCGACCGGGAATTAGAGGAAGAAAAGGATGCCCGTCGTAAGCAGCTGCTGTTACAGGCTCCGGATTACAAGTTGCTGAACTGGATGGCGGAACAGGGCGAGGAAACGGAAGAACTGGCGGCAAAGCTGAAAGATGCGGGGCTGTATTACCTGCGCAGTAAAAGGGATGAAGAAACAGATAAGCTGATGGGTGTTTTCCGAAAAACCATCGTCGGCTGTCCCTCTGTTCGGGGCGAGATCCTGAAACAGGTAGGACTGCTGGGCTGTCTCGCCTTTAAACAGGAGATGCCAGCTTTGGGAAAGGGCTGCGGCCAAATTATCTTGGAAGATTTACGCTTGCTTGGCAATGAAGATCCTGAACTTTCCGGCGAGGGATATCTGTATTTGCGGAATGTGGCGGATACAGCGGCCCGCACACGCCATGACAGGGAATTGCAGGATATTGTGAATGCGTTTTATGCGCAATGGTCTGAAAACCCGGTGCCGGTTAACGGCGCAATCCTTTCTGCGTTGGCAGACCTGTTGTTTGTGACGGCGGACCGACGTCAAATGGACATCTTGCTCACTGTCTGCCGGATGAGCCGCCGCATTTTACGCCATCCTACAGCGGATTTTGCCATGCGGCAGCATTTTGTGATGGAATGGAGCCGGATCGCTGCCCAGATTGCCCAACGGGGATGGGTACAGGAATGCACGCTGCTTTTGAAGGAGTTGTGCCTGTTCCTGGGGAAGGTTCGTGATTTCCGGCTGATCCGCAAGGCCCTGGCTGATTTTTCTCTTCATATGCAGATACAATGCAAATGGGACGGTTTTGAAAGCGCCCTTCGTTTATATGAGCCCTGCCAGTGGTTTGCAATGACAGCGTTGTTCTGGGCGTTGCGGAGATACCGACATATCGGATGGCAGTGTACGTTGCTGGAGGAAGGGAATGCCCACAGGGATGCCAGCATGCTGGAGCATCTGGAACAGAAGATGAAACTGGTTTCCGAACAGGAAGACATTACAGACCTGATCCGCTTCCTGCTTCGCAATGCAAGGGATATGGCAGCCGGCTGTGCACGCCTGCTGATGAAGGACGAATGGGAAATTTATCTTATATGGCAGCGTTTTTGGATTACTTCCTGCGGGAAATCTGACAAGCGCCGGCAGCAGGTACGGTTTTTCATGGAGCTTACGGCGGAATACTGGCACAGCACCCAGCCTTCCCGCAGCCGGAAGCAGTGGGAGAAGATGAAGGAAATCACAAATCCGTCGCTGTTAAGCCGGGATGATACGGAACTGCTGGCGCAGCTGGCGTGATTTTGTCATGACGGCATCCTTATGCGGCGATTCTGAAATTAGCGGTTGAAGTGACAGACAGTTCGTGTTATAATATTCAAAACTGAATAGCTTAACCTTTAAATCGGTCCTGTGAGACTGTAAGGTGACTTAATAAAAATGAAGTGTTTTGAATAAAAAATAAGCCTTCTTGCATCCTGCGGGACAAGAAGGCTTTTATTATTTTGGAAAATACGGGCCGGAGCCTGTTATGTGCTGTCGCCGGCGGCAGCAGGTGGACGGCGTTCACAAACGTATTTTCTTCAGAAGAACAGGAGGAACCATCATGGCAAAAGCACCCGTGTCCCTGGCTGGCAGGGACGTCCTCGACCTGGAAAGTTTCAGCGTCGAGGAGTACGATCTGGTTCTGCAGACTGCTGCGGAAATGAAAAAGATCATGAAACGTGACATTAAAAAAGTACCTTCCCTGCGAGGAAAATCCATCATCAACCTGTTTTACGAGCCCAGTACACGTACCCGTACATCTTTTGAACTGGCGGGTAAATATCTGGGGGCGGACGTGGTTAATATTACTACCTCCACTTCCAGCGTGGTAAAGGGGGAGTGCCTGCGGGATACTATCCTGACCGTGCAGTCCATGTGCTGTGACGCCATCGTTATGCGTCATCCCATTGAAGGCGCGGCGGTATATGCCGCGGACGTGGCTGCGCCTGTCATTATCAACGCCGGAGACGGCGCCCATGCCCATCCGTCCCAGGGACTGCTGGACCTGTTCACCCTGCGTGAGCACGGACTGAAAGACCTGAAAGGGAAAAAGATGGTCATCCTCGGCGATATCTTATACAGCCGTGTGGCCCGCACTAACATCGCGGCCTGGACCAAACTGGGTGCCGATGTGCATGTGGCCGGGCCCCGTCCGCTGATGCCATATGCCATCGAGAGCCTGGGAGTGACCTATCACAGGCGTATCGAGGAAGCAATCGAAGGGGCAGATGCCATCGATGTGCTGAGGATCCAGCTGGAACGGCAGAAAAGCGGCCTGTTCCCGTCACCCAGGGAGTATGCCCGCATCTTCGGCCTGAACGAAGCCAGGCTGAAACTGGCGAAACCGGACTGTGTCGTATTGCATCCCGGTCCTATGAACCGGGGGCTGGAAATTTCCTGGGACGTGGGTTACTGCGATCAGGCCGCGATCCGCGACGAAGTACAGAACGGCGTGGCGGTCCGTATGGCACTGTTATTCCTGACACTGACTGGAGGTAAACAAATTGAAGCTGCTAATTAAAAATGGGCGGGTAGTCGATCCCTCCCAACAACTTGACGCAATCTGCGACATTCTGGCAGAAGACGGTAAAATCGTAAAAATCGGGAAAGACTTGCCGGATCAGGCAGAGGAAATATATGATGCTACCGGGAAGATTGTGGCTCCCGGGTTTATCGACATGCACACCCATCTGCGGGAACCTGGACTGGAAGCGAAGGAAAGCATTCGTACCGGTACCATGGCGGCAGCGGCTGGCGGTATCACCACCATTGCCTGCATGCCCAATACGAAGCCGGCCATATCCACATCCATCGTGGTCAGCGGTATTAAAGAGAGGGCGGCCCGGGAAGGATATGTGAACGTGGAAGTCATCGGTTCCATCAGCAAGGATGAGGCAGGAAAAGAATTGTCCGAGATGGGGGATATGCTGGAAAAAGGCGCGGTGGCTTTCTCTGATGACGGCCATTATGTGGACAGCAGCCGCCTTTTGATGAACGCGGCAAAATATATGACGAGTTTTGACGCGCCTCTGGTCTCCCACAGCATCGAAAGCGAGCTGAATGCGGACGGATATATGCATGAAGGGGCGGTCTCGGCAAAGATGGGTGTGCCCGGTGTGCCTTCCGTGGCGGAGGACATTGCAGTTGCCCGGGATGTGCTGGTGGCCGGATATACAGGAGCGCGTGTCCATATTGCACATGTAGCCAGTAAAGGCGCGGTGGACATCATCCGTCAGGCAAAAGCGAAAGGCTATCCGGTGACGGCGGAGGCTACGGTGCATCATCTGACGCTGACTGACGAAGCCTGCCTGGGGTACAGTACGGCCACAAGGGTATCCCCGCCGCTGCGAAGCCGGGATCATGTGGACGCCCTGCGTGCCGGCCTGTTGGACGGTACCATCGATATCATCGTTACCGATCACGCGCCTCACGCGCCGGAAGAAAAGGATGTGGAATTCCGCAAAGCCCCCAATGGTTTTTGTGGTCTGGAGACTTCCGTAGGCGTGGTACTGACAGATCTTTATCATACAGGTGTGCTGACACTGGGGCAGGTTGTTGAAAAGATGAGCTGCCGTCCGGCCGAAATCTTCCAACTGAAAGGCGGAAAGCTGGCGGAAGGTGCCCCGGCGGATATCACGATACTGGACCTGGAGAAGGAATGGACGGTCGATTCGAAGAAATTTTATACGATTGGCAAAGTGACCCCGTTTGAAGGGAAGAAATGCAAAGGAAAAGCGGTTGCCGCTGTGGTGGCCGGCCGGATTGTGATGAAAGACGGAGAATTATGCAAAAAATAAGAGGGAAGCTGGTATTGAAGGACGGCAGTGTCTATGAGGGGGAACTGTACGGCCGACGCGATGCGGTGGGAGAGGTAGTTTTCACCACTGGCATGAGCGGATACCAGGAGACCCTCACGGATCCGTCATTCTGCGAACAGATCGTAGTGATGACCTATCCGCTGGTCGGGAATTATGGCGTGAACCCCTGCTTCAACCAGGGGGAACGGTGCTTTTTCCAGGGTTATGTGGTCAGCGAGTTATGCGACTACCCCTGCAACTGGCGCAGCGAGGGCACGCTGTCGGCATTTCTGGAACAGCAGGATGTGCCGGTGCTGACGGGCGTGGACACCCGCGCCATCACCCGCAAATTACGAAATTACGGAGTCTTGAAGGGCGTTGTCACAGCGGCGGACACCAGCGAAGAAAAGGTAAGAGAGATGCTGGCTTCGCCGGATGTGCACGACCAGGTGAAGCAGGTCACGGTAAAAGAAAAATATGAGATGGGGGAAGGCTCGTATCGGGTCGCTGTCATGGATTACGGCATCAAGCGCAACATCCTGCAGTATCTGGTCAGTTTCGGCTGCCGTCTTACCGTGTATCCAGCGTATACTGAAGCGGAGGAAGTGTTGGCCGATAATCCGGACGGTATCTTCCTGTCCAACGGGCCGGGAGATCCAAAGGACCTGCCTGAAGTGATCGAAAACATCCGCCGGATGATTGGGCGAAAACCCATCTTTGGAATTTGCCTGGGGCACCAGCTGCTTGCGCTGGCCAGCGGGTACGATACGTATAAGATGAAATTCGGGCACCGGGGTATCAATCACCCTGTCCGGGACCTGCGGGAGCACAAGATTTGTATCTCGTCCCAAAATCATGGTTATGCAGTAGATGAAAAGTCTCTGGATGACCGGGTGGAGATCAGCAATGTTTCCCTGAACGACAAAACGATTGAAGGACTGTATTACAAAACACATCCTTCCTTTACGGTGCAGTACCATCCGGAGGCCTGCCCGGGCCCCGGCGGTCACGAATATCTGTTCCGTCGTTTTGTGAAGATGATGGGAGGTGACCGCTGATGCCTCGCGTACAGGGAGTGAAGAAGGTTCTGGTTATCGGTTCCGGGCCCATCATCATCGGGCAGGCGGCGGAATTTGACTATTCCGGCACACAGGCCTGCCGTTCCTTACGGGAAGAGGGACTGGAAGTGGTGCTGGTCAACAGTAACCCAGCCACCATTATGACGGATACCCACATTGCGGACCGGGTGTATGTGGAACCGTTGAATGTGGAATTCCTGGAAAGCGTCATTCGCAAGGAACATCCGGACGCTATGCTGGCGACACTGGGGGGGCAGGTTGGCCTGAACCTTGCCATGGAGCTGGACGAAAAGGGAATCCTGCGGAATTTCGGCGTCAGACTGCTGGGCACGCAGATCGCATCCATCAAACGGGCGGAGGACAGAGAACTGTTCAAGGAAGCCATGGAGAAGATCCATCAGCCGGTTCCAGAGAGCACTATTGTGGAAACGGTTTCGGCGGCGAAGGAGTTTGCCCATAAGGTAGGGTATCCGCTGATCGTCAGACCTGCTTATACGTTGGGCGGCACCGGCGGCGGCATCGCCCATGACGATGCTGAGCTGGACGATATCGTCAACAAGGGACTGACCTACAGCCTGATCGGGCAGGCCCTGATTGAGAGGTCGGTGGCCGGCTGGAAGGAAATCGAATACGAAGTGCTGCGGGATGCGGAAGATAACTGCATTACCGTATGTAATATGGAAAATGTGGATCCGGTGGGCATCCATACGGGGGATTCTGTGGTGGTGGCGCCCTGCCAGACACTGAGCGACAGGGAAGTGCAGATGCTGCGGCAGGCTTCCATCGACATCGTAAGGGAACTGAAGGTCTGCGGCGCCTGCAATGTTCAGCTGGCGCTGGATCCTAATTCTGAGCAGTATTATGTCATTGAGGTTAATCCCCGTGTCAGCCGTTCTTCTGCGCTTGCATCCAAGGCGACCGGATACCCCATCGCCAAGGTAGCAGCCAAGATAGCGGCGGGATACACGCTGGATGAGATCAAAAACGCAGTGACGAAAAAGACAACGGCCTGCTTTGAGCCGACACTGGACTATCTGGTGGTAAAATTCCCGCGGTGGCCCTTCGATAAATTCGTCACAGCGGACCGGACGCTGGGTACCCAGATGAAAGCCACCGGTGAAGTGATGGCCATTGAGCGCAACTTTGAAGCGGCGTTGCTGAAGGCAGCCCGGTGCCTGGAAATCGGTTGCAAACACCTGCAGCTGAAACATCTGGCCGGACTGTCCCTGGAAGAACTGCGTTGCCGGGTACACGAACAGGACGACGAACGGCTTTTTGCCATTGCCGAATTCCTGCGCAGGGGTGGCACGGTTGACGAAGTGTATGAAGTCACGAAGATCAATCCGTGGTTCCTGGAAAAGATCGTACATATTGTTGCTATGGAACGGCTTTTACAGGCCGGACCGCTGACGGAAGAACTGCTTCGCAAGGCCAAAAAGATGGGATTTGCCGATGAAGTCATCGCCGGATACACAGGGACCGCCTGGCAGGAGATCCGGCAGCAGCGCAAGGTTTGGGGCATTATTCCCACGTATAAGATGGTAGATACCTGCGCAGCCGAATTTGAGGCGGCTACCCCGTATTATTATTCCACTTACGCGACAGAAGACGAGGTGGAGGTTACGCCGCGGAAAAAGGTGTGCATCCTCGGCTCCGGCCCGATCCGTATCGGGCAGGGTGTGGAATTCGATTATTGCACCGTGCATTCCGTCTGGGCGCTGAAGGAACTGGGATACGAAACGATCATCATCAACAACAATCCGGAGACGGTAAGTACGGATTTTGATACGTCTGACAAGTTGTATTTTGAGCCGCTGCATGTGGAAGATGTTCTGAATGTGCTGGATAAGGAGAAGCCGGAAGGGGTTATTGTCCAGTTTGGCGGTCAGACGGCCATTAACCTGGCAGCCCCGCTTGCAAAAGCCGGGGTCAGGATTTTGGGCAGCAGTGTGGACAGCATCGACCGGGCAGAAGACCGGGAACGTTTTGACGAGGTACTGACCCAGTGCGAGATCTCACGTCCCAGAGGACACAGCGTCACCTGTCTGGAAGAAGCGTTGGACGCGGCTCATGACGTAAGTTACCCGGTCATGGTGCGCCCCAGCTACGTGCTGGGCGGACGTGCGATGGAAATCGTCTATACGGATGATGAGCTGCGGCATTACATGGAACATGCGGTGCAGGCTTCCAGCGACCATCCGGTGCTGGTGGATCATTACCTGATGGGCACCGAGGTGGAAGTGGACGCCATCTGCGACGGAAAAGAGGTGCTGATGCCCGGCATCATGCAGCATATCGAGCGGGCCGGGGTTCATTCCGGCGACTCCATTGCCGTATATCCGCCCCGCAGCCTGTCGGAGCATGTTATCAGGACGATCATCGATTATACGGTAAAGATGGCGCTGAACCTGGAAGTGAAGGGAATGATCAACGTGCAGTACATCGTCCGGGACGGTAACGTGTACGTTATAGAGGTCAACCCCCGTTCCAGCCGCACCGTACCGTTTTTGAGCAAGGTCACCACGATTCCCATGGTGGACGTGGCGACGAAATGCGCCATGGGCGTATCGATCCGGGAACAGGGTTACAGGCCTGGACTGCAGTATTTCCCGGACTATTATGCCTGTAAGGCGCCGGTGTTCAGCTTTAACAAGATGAGCAATGTGGATATTACCCTGGGACCGGAGATGAAATCCACCGGCGAGGTCATGGCGGTGGACTACCAGTTCAGCCGCGCGCTGTACAAGGCCTGCATCGCCAGCGGGATCAACGTTCCTCATGAAGGAGCCATCCTGATTACCGTGGCGGATAAGGACAAGCCGGAAGCAACGGGGATTGCAGCCGGTTTTCTGGACTTAGGCTATGAGGTGATGGCCACCGGCGGTACTGCGGAATATATGCGGGCACATGGCGTTTTTGTGGAAACGGCTGTCAAGGTCAGCGAGGGAACGCCGAACCTGCTGGATGATATCAAAGAGGGGAAAATCGCTATGGTCATCAATACCAGCAACCATGGGGGCACTGCGGAAAGGGACGGGTTCCGGATCCGCCGGTCTACCGTGGAGCATGCGATCCCCTGCCTGACTTCGCTGGATACGGCAAAGGCGCTGCAGCGTGTCATGGCTGCCATGCGTCACCGCCGGATTGTCAGCGTGGTGGCGTTGCAGGATCTGTCCTGGGATGACTGATTGCGGAAAATATTGGAATTAAAACCGGAGAGAACCGGAGGTTTGGAATGACTAAATATGTTGTGGAAGCAAAGGTCATAGGGCAGCGGATACTGAATGCCGTGACCAAGGAGATCGACCTGATCGCGCCGCAGATTGCGGCGCAAGCCGTGCCGGGACAGTTCGTCAACGTGCAGGTTTCCAAAAGGACGGCCCCGTTGCTGCGCCGTCCGCTGGGTATCGCAGGTGTGGACAGGGAGCGTGGGGTGATCGTCCTGATGTATCGCGTGATTGGCGACGCGACGAAGATACTGGCAGATGTCTGCAGCGGTGACGTGATCAGTGTAATAGGCCCCCTGGGACATGGCTTTGACCGCACCGGAAAAAAACCGCTGCTGGTTGGCGGCGGAACCGGGCTGGCACCGCTGCTGTTTTTGGCAGAAACCATGGCGTCGGAAGGGATCCGTCCGGACGTGCTTATGGGCGGGCGGACGGAGGACGACCTGTTCTGGAAAGAGTTGTACATGGGAATTGCAGGTGAAATCGGTCTTACCACCGACGACGGCTCGCTCGGCACGAAAGGCACCGTAATGGCTCTGCTGCCGGGAATGCTGCAGGCCGGCGGCTACGACAGTGTCTTTGTATGCGGTCCCGCTCCCATGATGAAAGCGGTTTCCGGAGCTGTCATGGAGGTCGGTACTCCCTGTCAGGTCTCGCTGGAGCGGTACATGGCCTGCGGGTTGGGCGCCTGCCTGTCCTGCAGCTGCCAGGGCGTCGGAAAACGCATCAAGGTATGTAAAGACGGTCCTGTCTTCCGGGCAGAGGAGGTGACGGAATGGTGAGATATCTGTATCATAACCGGCTGGCCGTAGATATTGCCGGCCTGAAGATGAAAACACCGGTGACCACCGCTTCCGGAACGTTTGGCTTTGGACTGGAATTTACCGATTTCCTGGATTTGGAAAAAGTTGGCGCCATAACGGTGAAGGGAACTACCTTGGCGCCGCGTGCCGGAAACAAGGGGCAGCGGGTGGTGGAGACGCCGTCCGGCATGCTGAACTGTGTGGGGCTGGAAAACCCGGGCAGCGATTACTTCCTGCAGGAAACACTGCCGAAGCTGCGAAGCTATAAAGTGCCGGTCATTGTCAATATCGACGCATCCTCTCCGGAAGAATACGGCGAACTGGCCGCCAAACTGGATGTAGACGGGGTGGACGCCGTAGAGATTAATGTCAGCTGTCCTAATATCAAAGACGGCGGGCTGGTTTTCGGTACCAATGCCAAAAGCATGGCTCAGGTGGTAAAGGAAGTAAAAAAGAATACATCGAAGGTCGTCATCACCAAACTTTCCCCCAACGTGACCAGCATTACGGAAATGGCGAAGGCGGCGGAAGACGCGGGAACGGATGCCCTGTCCCTGATCAATACGCTGATTGGGATGAAGATTGATATCCAACGGCAGCGCCCGGTCCTGGGTAATGTGACCGGCGGCCTCAGCGGTCCCTGTATCCGTCCCGTGGCGGTACGGATGTGCTACGAAGTGGCCCAGGCTGTAAAAGTTCCCATCATTGGTATGGGAGGCATCATGAACGCGGAGGATGCCATCGAGTTCTTCCTGGCCGGAGCTACCGCGATCGCCACAGGCACAGCCAACTTTGTGGATCCCTCCATTGCGGAGACCATCAGTCTGGGAATCTTGGAATATATGGACAGGCACAACATAAAGAAGATCCGGGATATGATCGGCCTGGCGCTGCCGGGACGGCAGTAAATAGGGAAAACAGACTGGATCAGCCGGACGATCCGCGGCGCGCTGGGCAAAACGGCTGCCCTTATAACAGTGGTACGGCGATACAGCCGGCAAACAGACAAACGCGACTTTATAAGAAAGCAGGAAAGGATTTGAGGTGACACGATGCAGAGTGATCTGAGACTGATTGCCGCATTGGATTTCCCGACACTTGACGCAGCGAAGCAGGCCGTGGATGAAATCGGGGAAGCGGTAGAGTATTACAAAGTAGGCATGGAACTTTATTACGGGGCAGGCAATGATATGATCCGGTTCCTGAAGGAACGGGGAAAAAAAGTTTTTTTGGATTTAAAACTGCAGGATATCCCCAACACGGTGGCCGGCGCCCTGAAGGTGGAGACAGGGTTGGGGGTGGACATGATCAACGTCCATGCCGTAGGCGGAAAAAAGATGATGGAAGCAGCGGCTGCGGCGGTAGCGGAAACCGCAGCGAAACTGGGAATCGAGCGCCCGAAGCTGATTGCGGTGACCATTCTGACCAGCATGGATGAAGAGCAGTTCGCAGCACTGAATTATAACAACACCATTCCGGAACAGGTCGTTGCACTGGCGAAACTGGCCAAAGAGGCGGGGCTGGACGGCGTGGTCGCTTCTCCGAAAGAAGCTGCGCTGATCCGCAAAGCCTGCGGTCCTGATTTCCTGATCGTGACCCCGGGTGTGCGTCCCGCGGGAAGCGCGCTAGATGATCAAAGCCGTGTGACCACACCGGCGCAGGCCTTTGCCAACGGATCGACCCATATCGTGGTGGGGCGCCCGATCATGAAGGCGGAAAATCGGAAAAAAGCGGCAGAGGCCATTGTGGAAGAGATCCGGTGTATCAGGTAAAACATAAACACGCTGACGCATTCCGGTTCTTTTTGACGGAAACCGGCTGCGGCCTGAGACCGTATAAGTTTACGACAATACAAAGCGAGTTTTTGAAGGAGGCACTTTCATGTTAAGCGAAAAAGAAGTATTGCATCTGTTGGAGGAGACGCAGGCTGTCCTACACGGTCATTTTCTACTGACCAGCGGACTGCACAGCCCTATGTATGTGGAAAAGTTCAACGTGCTCCAGCACCCCGCCTATACGGAAAAGCTCTGCAAAGAGATTGCGGCCCGTTATGCGGATGCCAATGTTGAACTGGTAGTAGGGCCTACTACCGGCGGTATCCTGCTGGCCCACGAGACCGGCAAGGCACTGGGGACCCGCGCCATCTTTACGGAACGGGAGAATGGGAAGATGACACTGAAACGCGGGTTCCAGATCCCTGAAGGCTGCCGTGTGCTGGTAGTGGAAGACATTGTGACTACCGGAGGCAGCGTGAAAGAGGTTATGGAGGTCGTTCGTGAACATGGCGGTAACGTAATCGGCGTCGGCCTTTTGGTAGACCGTAGCGGAGGGAAAGTGGATTTCGGTGTACGGACCGAAGCCCTGCTGCATTTAGATGTGCCAACGTTTAAGGCGGAAGACTGCCCGCTGTGTAAAGAAGGCGCGCCGCTGACAAAACGCGGCAGTACCGGAAAAAAATAGACCTTCTTATCACCGAAAAAGACTTGCCTAAATGAATAATTTATGATATAATCCTAAAACGTCAGGTGAACTGACAAACGGCCCGGTGGTTCAGTTGGTTAGAATGCCGCCCTGTCACGGCGGAGGTCACGAGTTCGAGTCTCGTCCGGGTCGCCACGCGGAAATAGCTCAGTTGGTAGAGCACAACCTTGCCAAGGTTGGGGTCGCGAGTTCGAGTCTCGTTTTCCGCTCCACAGGGGTATAGCTCAATTGGTAGAGCAACGGTCTCCAAAACCGTGTGTTGAGAGTTCGATTCTTTCTGCCCCTGCCATAAAAATAACCCCGGAAGCCAGTAAACAAGCGGTTTTCGGGGATTTTTATTTTGATGAGCGAGCGTTTGCCAAAAAGCCTTATTAAGCGGTTTTTAGCAGTATTTTTTAGCAAATTGCTGAAAAAATTGCTAAAAAATTGACAGCTCAAAACCGCATGGAGACTGAGGTTGAAGGCAAAATAAAAAGAAAAACGGAATGTATGATGATAAAAGTTTTTGTTTAACCAATAAATAGTAAAGGCTGCAGCTTTGCTGCAGCCTTAGTCTTTAAATCTGGAATCTTAATCTTCAATTTCATATTGCGTTTTGATCAAATCCCAAAGTTTGGCTTTTTTCAGTTTGTCAACTGGCGCGCGGAAGGTGGCGGTACATGTGCCGGGCGCACGACCGATTTCCAACCCGCCGGTTATGGTGATGCGGTTCATGATCTGCGGGACGGTCATGTCCAGCAGTCCGGCAGCCCGTTCCATGGCGCACTGGATTGCGGCATTCAAGTTGGCGCCGGTGCCGATGAACGAAACGGGTGCTGTCTTTTCAAGCGTAATGTTCCATTTTTTAGCTTCTTCTTCTGCTAACATGGATTCTTCTGCCGTTAAGGGCTTGGCCAGGTAGGGGAGATCTTCTGCTACCGGGAGAAGCACAGGGCCTTCCAGGTTCAGGTCTTTTATGACAGAGACCTGAAGAACGGCGATGCCGGAAACGTCTGTAGTATGTCCGGCAATTTCCCCATCGCCCTGCATTGCATGCATATCGCCGACATAGACGCCGCCGCCGGGGATGCGTACCGGGGCAATCAACACTGCGCCTGCGCGAACACGGTTGATATCCATATGGCCGTCGGTAACGTCTTTCAGCTGGTCGGCCGTAATGCCATATTCATGAGGCGCGCCGACAAGGAACTGGCCGAAATCGCCTGCATTGTGTGAATCGGGCGTATTCCGTACAGGGGTGGTACCAAGCTGGCCGAGGAAAGGACGGAGGCGGGTTGCCATGCCGGGCAGATCGTGGGGCGCAAGAATCACAACAGGGTTCTGGATGGAATGATCCGGTGTCTGCATGAAGTTTTTGGCATCGTTCGCAGCCTTTTCCGCACCGGCCTTATCTAATGTGATGCCGACTTTGTAATTATCATCGAAGGCAATGGTGTAGCCGCTGGTGAAAGCAAAGGGAGCGACCGGCGCACCGCAGGCTTCGCATTTTATGGCATCCTGCCCGATCCCTTCAACAACAGTAGAGGGATATAATTTGCCGCATTTTGGGCATTTTCCGGCCACGAACGGGTCGCCCAGGCAACGGTCTGTGAAGACTGTATCATTTCCGGAAGCGGTTCCTTTCGATGTAACTTTGACAGAAACTATTTTGATAGCGATAGCATCGCCCAGTTCAGCACCTTCAACCAGGACGGGTTTGGTCACTTCATGGCCGCCTCGGATAGCGGGGGTGAGCATAGGGCCCCAGCACCCTGCGGCGGTATTGGCCACGATGTAGCCACCGTCTTTGACCGGCCCCAGCATCGGCACTTCCGGCCCAAGGATTCCATTCGTGAATTCATTTACAAAAACAGTCTGCTTTGCCATGGTCAATCATCCCTTCTGTAATTAAAATTTCGCTTCAGTGGGTATTAATTTAATTTTCGACGCCAAGTAAAAATATCCTTTAGATGTTGGTGGGGTCGGATGGATTTTTATATGCTCTGCGGAATAAAAATATAAGCATATATAAGGTAGCAGAGACAAAAAAAGAAGCTTCGTTTTTGAGGCAGAGATTTTAGCCGCCTGCAACTCATGTTTTTCAAATTGCTTCTGCATAAATTAAACAAAGGATTTTTTGGCGCGGCACAGAATAATTATTAGTGCCGGGAAAAATTCCCCCTAAGTGCGTGCGGACTTTTTCTTGGACTACGGACTCAAAGTGACATTTCGAATGTCGCTTTGGAAGTTACTTTGAACAGAACAGATTCCTGTGAATAACCGACGGAACGAAAGTGAGGGACAGTTATGTTTATAGAATTAAATGTTACGACAAAAAAACATACCGAGATGCAGGATATTACCCGGCTGGTGCAGAAAGCTGTTGCTGACAGCGGGGTAAGGGAGGGAATCTGCACCGTGTTCATTCCGCATACAACGGCAGCGGTTACAATTAATGAGAACGCGGATCCGGATGTGGTGAAAGATTTCACGAAAGAAATCAATAAGATCGTGCCATGGGAAGACGGGTATCTGCATATGGAGGGAAACTCGGCGGCGCATCTGAAATCCAGTATGATTGGCTTTTCAGAACAGATTATTATTGACAATGGCCGGCTTGTGCTGGGGACCTGGCAGGGAATCTATTTTTGTGAGTTTGACGGGCCGCGGCGCCGTAAGGTCTACATAAAAATATTGCAGTAAGTATTCGGAAAATATTTCATTTGGCGCTGCGATATAAAAACTTTTTTCTTTCTTTTCTTGAAAAAAAGTGCTATAATATCAAAGAACTTATGTTTGATTTTTCAGGGGCGTACTAACGAAGATGAAAGATATTAACTTTTACATGAATCTTGACTATCCCTATGTGATTACACCGGAGCCGGACGAAGGCATCCATGCCGAAATCCCGTTGCTTCCGGGATGTATTGCTCATGGCGAAACGGAAGAAGAGGCGCTGCAGTTTCTGAATGTAGCGAAGTGTGAGTGGATTACCAGTATGTTGGAACGGCATATCCCGATTCCGCAGCCACCATACAGGATCCTTTACTTGTCACATAACTGGAGCAGGGTCAAACCAAGATAAAAGGTTCCTGTCCCGCAACCTTGACAGAGGGGCCGCATGGTGCTTCCGTTACGCCTGCATAATGCGGGCGTTTTTTCATATAGGGAAATCGTTTGTGAGACTATGGATAACCTTAACTTGTTTTCTGAACGATTTACTTTAAGCGGCTATGTTAAGGGTAAATGACCATATGCAAAAGACTATATTAAGAAAAAACAACAAAATAATCCATGTTTTTCACATTTTTTTCACAAATAAAGAGAAAATAATGAATTTTTCTTAAAAAAGTGAACTCTGAGCCAAGTTTGTGAAATTTAGTTCACAAACTTGGTCAAAAAAGACTTTATTTTTTATTTGAATCCCCCTAAACTGAAGCTGTGCCAGGTGAAAGGGGGATTGTTATTTTGCGGTTATACCGGTGGCAGTCGGTTAGTTCCGGTGGGCAGGCATATAACGGCGAATATTTGGCGGAAAGCGAAAAAGAGGTTATTGACTTTGTACACAGGAATTATGGTTTTGTCACTGACATTAAAGAAGTCAGGGAAAGAAAATCTCTTTTCAGTTGGCTTCGGCCGCAATTGAAATTTTCAAACAGGGAAAGGGCGAATTTTTTCAGACAGCTTTCGGCGTTGCTGGAGGCTGGAATCCCAATCGTACATGCGATGGGGATGATAACATCGGGGCTGGGTGATAGATACACACCTGTTTGCCGGCGGATTACCATGAGCCTGCAACGGGGACAGCCTCTGTCGTATGCCTTGTCTTTACAGCCGGACGCATTTCCAAAGATGAATGTTTCGGTGATCGAGGCTGGGGAAGCGAGTGGACAGGTAACATATGCGCTTCGTTCATTATCTGAATTTTATGACCGACAGGAAAAATTTTTAAGACTGGCACGCAATGCCTGCATGTATCCGGCATTTTTATTGTTCCTGGCCTTCCTGACGTTCTTATTTTTCAGTGTCAAGCTCATACCTTCTTTTGCAGAACTGTACCGCTCACTGGGGGCAAAGGAAACGGACCTTTTAAAGGTGATGGTTTCATTTTCCCTTTTGTTGCAAAATCACACGGTTGCTCTTTCCTGTGTGATGTTGATAGTCGGCAAGGCTCTGTTGCAGCAGCGGGAACGGATTTTCTGCTGTGTTATGCGTCTGCCTGTCATCAGGCCGGTCCGCCATTCGTTTCTAGAGATACGATTTGTGCGTCTTTTGGCTTTAATGCTTCAGAGCGGTATTGCCTTTCCGGAAGCTATTCTGCGTTCTTCTGTTGCTTTAACAGATGTTTCCATGCGGGATAAGGCAAAAACGTTTTCGGAAAACGTGATGCGGGGGGTCGCGGTTACAGAAGCGGCAGCCATGGCAGGAAATCTTTTCAGCAGGACCGGACTGGAATTTTTGAATATTGGGGAACGGTCCGGCAATTTACCGCATATGCTGCTGGAATATGCGGGCCTTAAGGAACAGGAACTCTACACCCGGCTCCGGGATCTAAAGACCGTCTTGGAACCGGTACTGGTTATCATAGTCGCGGGGATGATATGTACCATGACGGTAGTTATGGTATCGCCGTTGTTCACTTTGATGATGCAGATGCCGGAATAGAATTAACCGGAGGGATAGAGTTGAAAAAGAAAGAGAACGAAAAAAATTGTTTTGCAGAAGCAAAACGAAATAGGCGCAATGGAGGGTTCAGCCTGATTGAAGTCATTGCGGTCACGATTATTATAGGCGTGATGGCAACGATGATGATCCCTTCCATTGACGGGGCTGGATCCAAAGCGCGTAACGCCAAACTGAGAAATGATCTGGCCACACTGGATCAGGCGATTGCGACATATAAACTGGAACAGGGCGGCGTTCCTGCTTCGCTGAACAATCTGATTCCGGATTATATCGCGCGAAACAAGGGATTCAAAGACGCGAAAAATGAGGAATTCCAGTATTCCGTATCCGGCAGTACCTATACACTGACGGGTTCTGACGCGGAAGGAAATACTGTGACTTCTGACGGAAGCGCTGTTGCGGACAGCCAGGGATAAAGGCGGGTATCTGCTTGTTGAGTGGCTGGCAGGAATCTTTTTATGGGGGATGCTTGTTTCCGGATTTTGTCTGGGCGGTTCCGCCTATGAGAGATTGCTGGCTGTTGCGCAGACAGAAACTGCGGCACGTGAATTTGCCCGGGATATCCTGCGTGTAAGGGACCGGGCGCTGGCGGGCTCCGATGGGGGATTTCTGGAATTGCGCGCGGGCGGTAAGGGATACTGGGTCTGCCGGGGGCCGGATCTGGTGGACAAAAAACGGGATTTTGCGTCGGGCGGATCCAGTTCATATCTTCGGTTTTCAAGTATACCGTCTTATGTGATCCGGTTTTCAGTCAACGGTTCGCCGTCGACCAGCGGACAATATATATTGCAGCATGAGAGGGTGACATCCGTGCAGATGCGCATAGAACTTCAGCCTGTTACCGGCAGGGTGCAGATAGTGCGGATCCGTTGATGGATAAAAAATACTTTGTTTCCGTTACGGATCCAAAAGGGCGGAAAGCAGGCACCCGTTCGTCCGGTTTTATCGGGCTCTTTATGATTCCCGAACTGCTGGTGGTGCTTATGCTGGCAGCGACTGTTATGGGATGCATGTCTTATATGATGCGCGCTGTGACATTTCGTAACAGGCTAATGCAGGCCGGCCGGCTGCTGGAAGAAGACTTTATGCCGTGGTGGCAGGATGCGGATTCTGGCATGCAGTACCCCAATGCAGGTGGAAATTTTGAAAAAACAGAAACAGCCCGGACGATAGGGCCGTACATTTTACTGGTCAAAGAACTTCGTGACAAGGATACGGGAAAGGTAGTATTGAACCGGTTCGAGTTTATACCGGAAGGAGAAACAGACCGCCATGACTTCAGAGACAATTTTCGTAAAAAATGAATCTGGCTCGATTCTGGTAGAATTAAATCTTCTTTTTTTGATGCTCGCTTTAGTTGGTGGTATCTGTTCCCAATCAGTACAGACTTTTTTTCTTAGTTACAAAACGCTTCTGGCAGAACTGGAAATTGCCCGGGATGTCCGATACACAGAAAGTATATTACGTCGGGAACTTTCCTATAACACGGCGCAGGTGCGTCTGGGTCAGGATATAAACGGAAAAGAACAGATCATCTGCCGGAAGACCAACAAAAATGTAAACTGTTACTGGTATATTTCCAATGGAATTTTATATCGCAAAACGGTCAAGGATGCCAGTACAGGGATCAATCCGTTTTCCAACACAGAGATACAGATTCAGGATTTTCAGACGGCGCGGCTGGGGACCGACAGGATCGGTATTTTGATGACAGTGAGGCATTTGGAAACGGGGCTGACCAGGAAAATTCCCATTACAGTAAGTTTGAGCAACGGATATGTTGCGGATTGAAGGATTGTATGCAATTTCTTTTGCCTGTGGCAGCGGTTCGGAAGAAACCATGCGCAACAAGAGAGAAGCAGGGTTTTATCATGATTCCTCTTTTGTTGCTTCTGCTGGTTTGTTCAGGGATGGCGCTTTCATTGGTACGGATTGTTACCCAGGAAACGGAATATATGCGGGAAACAATCCGTCTGAGGCAACTGGAAACAATCGTGCAGAGTTTTATGCGGACTGCGTTGCGTCAGGAGGACAGGACCGGAATCACAGAGACGGTATATCAGACCGAACCGCTGTTTCCGGGAAAGGAGCCTGTGAACATCCGGGTGGCGGTGCATCGGGATCATTCGGTAGGACTGCGGTTCTTGCAGGTCACGGCCGAAGATTCCCGAAAGAATGAATTTGCGCTGCGGCAATGCCGTGTTGATTTTCCTGAGACGCTGATACAGTCGGTACTCCGCAATTCTTTCGCATTGGCGGGCGGGGCGGAACAGGGCGGTCCGGAAGAGGAGGATGGCTCTGTCACAAGTACATCAGATGGCGCAGTGTTTCCGCAGTTTTCTGCGGAAGAGATTGCAGTCTGGGCTTCTACCGGATTTCCTACCGCCCTGGAATTGCAGCGCGACGGACTGAGCGGATGGATGTATTACAGCCGGGACAGGGTTTCCCTGCCGAAGGGCCTGACTGTTCAGGGAAGCGGGATATTTCTGTTTGCGGATGACGCAGTGTTCGCCGACAATTCTGTATTTACCGATCGGATCATTGTTCTGGCTGACAGAAATTTGAATATCGGAAGTAATGTCAGACTGGAAAAAGCGTTGCTGTTGTGCCAGGGAAAACTGACCGTTGGAACGGGCAGCTTTATCAACGGCGCGGTTCTGGCCCGGCAACCGGTTAATTTAGGAAATCAGACAGTAATCACTGTAGACAGGGAGGTGTTGGAGCCGTTTCATTCCATCATCAGTTATTGAGGAGTTTCCTCATTGTGGCAGTAATCGGAACGGATGCTGCCAACGCAGACCAACAATTTAATATGGTTGCGTAAGTAAAACATAAGCCCCTTTACAGATTCCTGTAAACCGGTGTTTATGATATCTCATTATTCCTTCTAACGGATCCCCCGTTTTACGCTGACGGGGGATTCTTCTTTAATTTCTCACACCCGGCTCCGTGATCTATGATATAATAAAACAACAAAACTGTGTCATGTTACGGTGGATTCACAAGTTGTACGGAAAGGTGGTCTGTTTCATGAAAAACTATGCGAAACCCGGAGAGGTTATGTATCATGTCGGGCTGTCGAAGGAGATGCTGCAGGGCGCCCGGTATGCGTTGGTTCCCGGGGATCCGGGCCGTGTGGAGGGATTGGCGAAGGCCGTTGATCCGGACGCGGTCTATCTTGCGAGCCACCGTGAGTTTACCAGCTGGCTGGCGTGCGTAGCCGGGGAACCGGTGCTGGTTATGAGCAGCGGCATGGGCGGACCCTGTATCACTTTTGTTGTGGAAGAACTGGGGCGGCTTGGGGTGGAGACTTTTATCCGCGTAGGCACCACCGGGTCTCTTCAGGAGGATCTGAACCTGGGAGATGTGGTTATCAGCAAGGCGGCCGTCCGAACGGAAGGCGCCAGCAAAAGCTATGCTCCTGTTGAATATCCGGCTGTGGCCGATCTGGATGTGACGGTAGCCCTCCGGGATGCGGCCCGGGAATTGAAGGTGCCTTTCCGCCTGGGCGTTACGGTGACTACGGACAGCTTTTGGCCCGGGCAGGAACGGTATGACAGTTTCAGCGGTTACATGCCCCGCAGTCTGCAGGGATCCCTGAAGGAATGGCAGGCGTTGGGATGCACCAATTTTGAGATGGAAGCGGCGACCCTGCTGACCCTGTGCAGCGTGCACAACCTGCGGGCCGGCGTGATCTGCGGTGTCATCGCTAAACGGACGGACAGCGAGGCGGTGGCTCCCCCGGATGTGTATAAAAAAGCGGAGCAGCGTTTCCAGCAGGTGGCAAAGCGTGCGTTGGAGAAGTTGATTGCGGCGGATAAATAAGAACATCCCTGCCGGGTTCCGGCAATCAGTAAGACAGTTTTCTGAAACTTGAGTTTTTCATAGGGAGACGCTGATTAAATGAGTTTGTGGGATGAGCTAGGGCTTTTTGCGACTGACAATGGCCCGAAGGCGCAGCCGTAGCTGCGTTGAGGGTCATTGACGCAGTCAGTCACAAAAAGCACCGGTCAGCTTGCAGACGAATTAATCAGCGTTTCCATAGAACTTGAGTCCTGGGAGGTTATCATTATGGCTCGTGTGATTATTACCCTTTTGGATTCCTTCGGCATCGGTTATGCCCGCGATGCGGCGGCCTTCGGAGATAAGGGATCGGATACTCTGGGGCATATTGCGGCATGGATGGCCGCCAACCGAAAGAACGCGGACGGATCCCCCCGTTATCTGTTCCTGCCGCATCTGGCGGCCCTGGGGTTGGAGACAGCCCACAAGCTGAGTACCGGTGCTGACCTTGCACATCCTCTTTCCGGGGAACCCCTGCAGGATGACCTGCTGGACGGGGGCCGGGTAAAAGCAGCTTATACCTGTGCGGAAGAGGTAAGCAAGGGTAAGGACACGTTAAGCGGGCACTGGGAGATTGCCGGCGTGCCGGTGGATTTTGACTGGGGCTATTTTCCGGATCGGCCAAAATGTTTTCCGCAGGAGCTGGTGGACACCTTGGTGAAAGAAGGGAACCTTCCCGGCGTGCTGGGGGAAAAACTGGCAAGCGGTACGGTAATTATCCAGGAACTGGGCGAGGAACATATGAGAACGGGAAAACCCATTATCTATTCTTCTGCCGACAGTGTTCTGCAGATTGCCTGCCATGAAGAAACCTTCGGCTTGGAACGGCTGTATGATCTCTGCCGGCTGGCTTACCGGCTGGTGCAGCCGTACAGGGTGGCCCGCGTCATCGCCCGGCCCTTTGTAGGGAAAAAAGCCGGCGAGTTCGTGCGGGTAGCGGCTCACCGTCATGATTATGCGGTGCCGGCCCATGAGGACACCCTGCTGGATTATGTGGTTGCCGCAGGAGGAAGCGTCTATGCCGTAGGAAAGATCGCGGATATTTTTGCCCACCGGGGCATCAGCAAACATTATCCTGCCGCGGGTCTGGACAAGATCTTTGACGCTACGTTGCAGGCGGTGCAGGACGCGCCGGACCGGACATTGGTGTTCAGTAATTTTGTGGATTTTGATTCCTCCTTCGGACATCGCCGGGATGCGCTTGGCTATGGGGAAGGACTGGAATATGTAGACGGCCGCCTGCCGGAGCTGCTGGCCCGGCTGAAGCCGGACGATGTACTGCTGGTTACGGCAGATCACGGCTGTGATCCCACCTGGAAAGGAACGGACCATACCCGGGAGAAAATCCCGGTACTGTTTTACGGAAATCATGTAAAGCCGCAGCAGATCCGGCCCTTCCATACCTTCAGCGATATCGGTCAGACACTGGCATCGCATCTAAAGGTAGGGCCGCTGGGGCATGGTAACGCAGCTTCGATTTGGAAGAAATGAATGGGGGTTCGGATGATGAAAAAAGTGTTTTTTATATTGGCGATGGCGGCCTTTTTATGCAGCGGACTGCCAGGGGAGACAGTTCTGCCGGAACAGGGCATGTTTTTTGGGCTGCGGACAGGGTATGCCTTTGAGACCAAACCGGTGAACTTTGTGGTCATCGACCGTACCGGCAGCGTGACGCGGGCGGATATGAAGGGTTGGACGCAGATGGTAAAGATGGATTACCATGTTCCCTATTACCGGCTTTCGGATGACAACACAAAAGCCGATGAAGCGGTGGCTGCCATGTTTGCGAAAAATGTGAAGCCGGACAGGGAAGCTATGGCCGAAGCCGCAAAAAATGCCGGCGCCGGCGCATTGGTGGTACTGGTGGTCCGCAACATGGATGAGTATATCGTCAACAGCGCATCTCCGTTTATGTTTGACAGGGACATTTATGTCCGTACCGTAGCCTATGCGGATATGTATGCCTACAACAGCGACGGAAACAAGTTCATCCGCCGGTTCCTGCGGGAAGCAGACATGCAGCCGCTGGGACAGGAGCAGCATCCCTCCGACACGATCAAATGGACCCTCGGTAATTTATTAAACAAAATGGAAGGAAAACCGCAGATTTAAGATGCGTCCCCGCATGTTTTCCTGAATCAAAAAGAGCGGGCGATATTTTTACACTGCGCGGGAGTCAGATACTGTTATGCCGAAACCGGAAGATATACAAGTGATCATGGACCGGCATTCCTCCTGGGAATTTTTGCAGCAGCTTCCCGGGGAGATGTTCGGGTTTGTTTTAGATAAAGGCGGCACGCTGAAAGGACATGAGTTCATGCTGTCCTGTTACGAAAATGCGAAGGCCCGCCGCAGGCTGGAGCTCATTTACACAAAAGAAACATTTGATTATGTGCCTGTCAGGCAGGTGGGCCTGCATCGGTACCGTGACCTGCGTTACATTACCAGGGACAAGGATGTGTTCGCCGAAACCATACCTAAGGCACTGCCCCGTCTGCTGGAGGAGCTGAAGCCGGATTATATCCCCCGGTCCCGCAAGATGCTGGAGCAGAAGGGGATATTGGCCTGGGACTATCCGGATACCCTTCCGGATCGCATCGGCCCTTTTGAAAAGTTTATTACTTCCCGGTATCCGCTGGATTTTATCAATAATTCGACGGTCATACTGGATTATGTGGACTTTGTCCGGGGAAACGAGCTGGTGTTTCTGTATAACCGGCATCGCAATGAGTTCTTTGCGGAAACTAAGACCGCGTTCTTTCCCAATACGATCCATGACTTTGACGCGAAAGACCTGCCGTCTCTGGAAAGATTGATCGCGGAAAATCTGGAAAAGTATCTCCTGAACCTGGGGAACGGGAAGGCATAAAAGCGGTTTACAGGGAAAATATCTGGGTTTAAGCGACAGTCGGGTGACCAATTCTGCATGTTATGCCGGAAAGCAGGAGAAAGAAAACGGTATATGCGGATGAATTGTATGACCGCATTGCAGGGAAGAAAAAAACTTGACAGAGAGTGAGAAATAACCTATACTAATAATGCTTGATGAAACGGCCCGGTGGTTCAGTTGGTTAGAATGCCGCCCTGTCACGGCGGAGGTCACGAGTTCGAGTCTCGTCCGGGTCGCCATGATGCCTCGGTAGCTCAGTTGGTAGAGCAAGGGACTGAAAATCCCTGTGTCCACAGTTCGATTCTGTGCTGAGGCACCATTTGCGGAAATAGCTCAGTTGGTAGAGCACAACCTTGCCAAGGTTGGGGTCGCGAGTTCGAGTCTCGTTTTCCGCTCCACTGCTGTTAAAGGACTTGCTCCTTTAATTTTTATGTGTGGCGACATAGCCAAGCGGTAAGGCAGAGGTCTGCAAAACCTTTATCCCCGGTTCGATTCCGGGTGTCGCCTCCATAACTTCTGCCGAGGTGGCGGAACTGGCAGACGCACGGGACTTAAAATCCCGCGGGTAGCGATACCCGTACCGGTTCGATTCCGGTCCCCGGCACCAGTAAATCAGCCTCACTTCTTCTGAAGTGAGGTTTTTCTGTTTGTGTACTGTGTATCATATATGATATAATAAAATAATTATTATGGGGTAGTTTGCGTTCATTTTAAAAGTATCACGGAGGACAGAGTGATGCAGGGATCCACAAACTGGCTTGTTGGTGAAACCTATTTAACTGAAAAGGCCCCGGAATTGGCCCCGTTTATTGGCCGGTACGGGCACTGCAGTTTGCAGCCGGATGCCCGGGAACGCTATTTTGACGTGTTGCTGACCGGCATTGCGGCCCAGCAGCTTCCACCGGAGGTATCCGTGAAGATCATGGAACAACTCAGGAGGCTGGCGGGAGATCCGGTAACCCCGGAGAAGATCCTGTCCCTGCGGGATGAAACGATTGCCACTTGCGGGCTCACGGCAGTGAAAATAACCTATATGAAAGAGTTTGCGCGCCTGATCCTGAACCGTTCGATCGATTTTTCTTCTTTTCCGGACATGGAAGATGCCCGTATCGTCAAACTGCTGAAAACGGTGAAGGGGTTGGGCCAGTGGACGATCGAGATGTTCATGCTGCTGTCCCTCTGCCGGCCGGATGTGCTGCCGGGAGATGATTTCCTGCTGCAAAAGGAGATACAGCAGCTGTTCGGTTTGCAGGAAGTCCCAAAACGGGGCCGGCTGAAGCAGATCATGGAGCCCTGGAGGCCCTGGCGCAGCCTGGCGGTGTGGTATCTTTGGCAGCACAGCGCAGAGAGCAATAGGAAATCATAAGAATAGTATCGTGCCTGAATTATGCGGCAAGGGAAGACATGGGCAATCGTTGACGGGTTTGCGATGTCTTCCCCTGCCGGCCGAAGCCGGAGACTGCAACATTTCAAATTTAAGTATAGAATTTAAAGAGGCAAGTCATGAACGATTTTTTTGAACAGATAAAGATTCTTCCCCGGGTCAGGGAAAATTTAAAAAAGATGGGGATACGGACGCCCATGCCGGTCCAGCAGCAGGCGATCCCTTCCCTGCTGAAAGGGCGGGATGTGCTGGCCCGGGCCCAGACCGGCACCGGTAAGACGCTGGCGTTTCTGATCCCGCTGTCCCAAAAGGTTGATCCGGGCAAAGCGTATGTGCAGGCCCTTGTGATCACACCAACGCGGGAGCTGGCTCAGCAGACCAACGAAGTCATGAAACAAGTGCTGGAAGGGCTGGATATTAAGACGTTAGCTGTAACAGGCGGGCGTGATTTTGAAGCCCAGAAGAACAAGATGGCCGGCAAGGCCCAGGTTCTGATCGGTACGCCGGGCCGGCTGCTGGATCACATCCGCAAAGGCAACACGGATCTGGGCGGCGTGAATTTCCTGGTGCTGGATGAGGTGGACGAAATGCTGGCCCAGGGTTTCATGGATGATGCCCTTCAGTTGATTGCGTTGACCGGTTCCGCACGGCAGACCATGCTTTGTTCCGCCACGGTCTCCGAAGAGATCAACAAACTGGCACGCGCCCTGACTACGAACTGCCATATCATTGATATTGATCCGGAGGAAGCGGTGGTAAGGACGATCCGGCAGATCTGTATCAAAACGACGGAGGAGAACCGTGCGAAAGTCCTGATGCATCTGATCGACCGGTTGAATCCGTACCTGATGCTGGTTTTCTGTATCAGCAAGGAGAGGGCCAGGGAAGTCGATACCCTGTTGGGGGAGCATGGATATAATACGGCCGTCTTAACGGGGGACATGAGCGCAGTTAAGCGGAAGACCGTCATGAAACAGTTCCGGGATGCGAAGATACAGATCCTAGTCGCCAGTGACATTGCGGCCCGGGGACTGGATGTGGAAGGGGTCACCCATGTAATCAATTACGATGTACCCCATGATGCAAACTGGTATGTTCACCGGGTCGGCCGTACGGGACGGGCCGGAAGGGACGGGATCGCTATCACCCTGTATACGCCGGAGGAACTAAGTTGGCTGCATAATGTAGAGAAAAAGCTGGGCGTCACGCTGGAAAAGCAGACAGTGAACGGGCGGCCCATCGTGCGCCGTACCCGGATCGCGGCGGCCCGGAGGCGGGAAGCGGAACAGAAAAAGGACGCGCCCAAATCACGCGGCCGCAATTCTGTAGCAGATAAGCGCCATGCCCCCAAGACCGGTTCCAACCGCCGTCAGATCAGCCGCCAGGCAGCCCGGGAAGTTTCCATGGCCCTGAAAGAAAAGGCAAAAAAAGCGAAGGCAAAGACTGCTAAAAAAGGCGGTAAAGCGTAAAAACGCACAGTCTTTGTGCCTGCCGCATAAGAGAAGAACGGAAAAACTGAAGGCGGCGTCAGATGGGTACGCTAATGTACAAATCCCAATTTATCTTTATTGACAGGTGATTATTTTGTTTCTGAAATCGGTGACTGCGTTCGGGTTCAAATCCTTTGCCGACCGCACCGCGCTGGAGTTTGGCGCGGGCATTACGGCGGTGGTGGGGCCCAACGGTTCAGGTAAAAGTAATATTTCCGATGCGGTACGCTGGGTATTGGGTGAACAGAGCGCCAAATACCTGCGCGGCAGCAAGATGGAGGATATTATCTTTTCGGGTACCAGCCGGCGCCGCCCCCTGGGCGTCGCAGAGGTCACGCTGGTATTTGACAATCGGGATCATAAGCTACCTCTTGATTTTGATGAGGTGAGCATCACCCGTCGCTTGTACCGTTCCGGGGACAGTGATTACGCAATCAACAGGAAAAACTGCAGATTAAAAGATATACTGGATCTGCTGGCCGATACCGGCGTGGGCAAGGGTGCCATGTTCCTGATCGGACAGAACAAAATTGATGAGATACTGAACAGCCGTCCCGAGGACAGGCGATCCATCTTTGAGGAAGCGGCCGGCATCGCCCGGTTCCGGATGCGGAAGAAAGAGGCGACACGTCGATTGGACGATACGGCAAACAACCTGACCCGCATCAACGATATCAAGAGCGAAGTGGAAAGCCGGGTGGAACCGTTGCGGATCGAGTCGGAGCGAACCATGCGCTTCAACGAGTTGAACGGGAAACTGCGCGTCTGCCGGCTGACCCAGTTTGTGCAGCGGGTGGAAACGATCGAGCAGGCCCGGGCCAAACTTCAGCAGGAGCAGGAGGCCGTGAACCGGGTATATCTGGAAAAGAATACGGAAGTAAGCGGACAGGAAGCCTTCCTGACCGGATTGCAGCAGGAACTGGACGCGCTGAACGATCAGGTGTCTCATATCCAGGCGGGCATTACGGAAAAGGAAAAGGCGTTGGAGGCCGTCAAAGGCGAAGATGCCGTGTTGGACGAACGCATTGAGCAGAGCATCCGGCAACAGGGGAATCTTGCGAAACGCAATGAGAAACTGCGGGAACAGATCGACCAATGGACGGCGCAGCTGGAAACGCTGGCCAAAGAGTTTGATGTGCTGGAAGCCAAACGGGACGAGGCGGCCGCGCTGGTTACAAATCTGGAACAGCAGCAGCAGGAACGCCTGCAGGCGCAGAAGGATAACGAGGCAAAGATCCAGGAGCTGACGGACAGCAATTTTGAAGACATGCGCAAAATGGTGGAATTGCGCAATGAGATTCGGTCGCTGGAAGCGGAACAGGAACAGCGCATGAACCGCCGCAACCGGCTGAAGGATAACGTGGACGCCGCAGAACGGCGGATCGCAGAGCTGACGGAAGAACAGCGGGGCCTGCTCTCCCGCAAGGGCGAGCTGGAACAGGATGCAGCCCGTGATATAAAAGAAGGAAACGAACTGGCAGATAAAGCGGCGGAACGCCGGGATGTTTTCCAGACGATCGAACGTAAATACAACGAGTGCCAGACGCAGATCGCGGCGGTGGAATCGCGCCTGCATCTGCTGCGCGACATGCAGCAGTCTCTGGAAGGCTTCGGGTTCGGCGTAAAAGCGGTGATGCAGAGCCGGGAGAGCTGGCATGAAGAAGTAATCGGGCCGGCTGCTGCGCTGATTTCCGTGGAACCGGAGTATGTGACCGCGGTGGAAACGGCCCTGGGGGCCGGCGCCCAGAATATTGTGATCCGGTCGGCGGATGCGGCGAAGTGTGCCATCCGTTTTCTGAAGGAGCGCAAAGAGGGCAGGGCGACCTTCCTGCCGCTGGACACCATAAAAGAACCGGTGCTGAAGGCAGACGAGAAAGCGCTGGCCAAACTGCCGGGGATCTGCGGATTTGCGGCGGACCTGTTGCAATGTGAGGAAAAAGTGAAACCGGCGATCCGGTTCCTCGTCGGCAGGGTACTGGTGGCCCAAACCATGGATCATGCCCTGAATGCGGCGAAAAAGAGCGGGTTCCGGATCCGGGTGGTAACCCTGGACGGAGACGTGGTGAACGCCGGCGGTTCCCTTACCGGCGGCAGCCGCCAGAAGAAGGAATCCGGCTATCTGTCACGGGAACGGGATGTGAAAGCGCAGGAAGAGGCGTTACGGAATTTCAATAAAAACCTGCTGCACATCCAGGAAGAAAAAGAAGTTCTGGAAGAGGAACTGGCAAAGCAGGAAAAACGGCTTTCCGTATTGCGGGATACCGTGCAGCAGAAAAATATCCGCCTGACGGAAATGAAAGCGGAAGAACAGCGCCTCTCCGATGAACTGAAACGGGAGAACGAAGCGCTGGCGCTGGCCATGGACACCCGCAGCCAGCTGGGCAATGAGTATCTTTCCGTACGGAAACTGCTGGCGGAAAAACAGAAACCGCTGCAGGAAATGGAAGCGGCCAACGAAGAAGCCAAGAATACGCTGGACGCGCTGCAGAAAAAGATATCGTCTGACAAGAGCGCGCTGGAAACGCTGGCGATGCGCCTGCAGGACGCGCGGGTGCAGTCGGAGACGGCTACGGCCCAGCGGCAGTTGAAGAATGAGCGCATGCAACAGCTGGACAGTGATCTGGGACGGCTGCAGGGAGATTTTAACGCCAACGGGGAAGAAAGCGAAAAGCTGGCGGGCATTGTGGAAACCAGCAAAGCAAAGAAAACGGAACTGGCGGAACGCACGAAAACTCTGATGCAGGAACTGCAGGACATCCTAACCGGCCGGCAAGATTATTCGGAGCAGCGGCTGGCGCTGATCCAGAAGCAGGGGGCCGCGGGCGAGAAGTTGAAAAACCTGCGGGGAGAGCTGGCCAAAGCGGAAGATAAAGTGCACCAGAACGAGATCGATAACGCAAAGCTGGAAAGCGATTACCAGAACGCGCTGGACCAGCTGACCTCCGAATATAAGGTAAACCTTGCCGAAGCCAGGGAAGAAGCCCGGGCGGAAGGTGTGCTGGAAGACAAAAGCGAAGTCGCCTTGCGTCGGATGCAGGTTTCGCTGCAGCGGCAGATCGAGGAACTGGGACCTGTCAATCCCGGGGCTATTGAAGAATATAAGGCAGTCAGCGAGCGATATGAATTTTTGAAGAAACAATATGCGGATCTCTGCGAAGCCCGGGATAAGCTGCAATCGGTCATCTCGGAGATCAACTCGGGAATGACCCGACGGTTCCGGGAAGCCTTCGGCAAAATCAATACGTTCTTCCAGGGCACGTATGTACAGCTCTTCGGAGGGGGGACGGCACTGTTAAAGCTGACGGATCCGGACGATTTACTGGAGTCCGGTATAGATATCGAAGCACAGCCGCCGGGGAAAAAACTGCAAAGCCTCTTCCTGCTTTCCGGGGGGGAACGGGCCCTGACGGTCATCGCCCTGCTGTTTGCGCTGCTGAGCTATCACCCCACACCGTTCTGCATCTTGGATGAGATCGACGCTCCATTGGACGATGCAAATATCGGGCGCTTTTCCAAATTTCTGGCGGGCTATGCCGCCAATACCCAGTTCATCGTGATTACACATCGGAAGGGGACCATGGAGGCAGCCAACGTCATGTATGGGATCACCATGGAAGAGTCCGGCGTTTCCAAGATCCTGTCTGTCCGGATGGGCGACAGGCTGGTCGCCGAAAGTAGCGAGGGATGAGGATACGCCGCAGGGATGCCCTTTGGCAATCAGGATTTTACAAAAAATGTGCAAGACGTTTCAGCATAGACAGAAAGGGAGTAAGTCCATGGGCTTTTTTGAAAAACTGAAGACGGGGCTCACGAAGACCCGCCAGAACTTTACCAACCGGATCACCGAACTTGTCGGCATGTCTGCCAAGGTGGACGAGGATTTCCTGGAAGAGCTGGAGATGATCCTGCTGACAGCGGATGTGGGCGTCAAGACCACGGAAAAGCTGATCGACGACGTACGAAAGGCTGCGAAGAACAGGGAGATCAAAGGAACGGAGGATGTGCTTCCCTTCCTGAAGAAGCAGATTGCTGCCTTCCTGAAGGATGACGGCGTCCGTACCCGTATTGGCGCGCATCCCACGGTTATTCTGGTCGTCGGTGTCAACGGGGTGGGAAAGACTACCACAATCGGCAAGCTGTCCAATTATTTCCGCCTGTTCAATTACAAGGTGATGATGGCGGCGGGAGATACCTTCCGTGCGGCGGCTTCCGCCCAGTTGAAGATTTGGGGCGAGCGGGCCCAGTGCGATGTCATCGCCCATGAGGAAGGGGCGGACCCGGCGGCCGTGGTGTTTGACGCGCTGAAGGCGGCCAAGGCCCGCAACGCAGATATACTGTTCATCGATACGGCAGGCCGGCTCCACAACAAGGTGAACCTGATGAACGAACTGGGCAAGATCGACCGGATCATCAAACGGGAGATCCCGGAGGCGCCGCATGAAGTGTTCCTGGTCCTGGACGCCACGACGGGGCAGAACGCGATTACCCAGGCGAAGGTGTTTACGGAGACGACAAAGGTTACCGGCGTGGTGCTGACGAAACTGGACGGCACGGCAAAGGGTGGCGTAGTGGTCGCGATCCGGGAAGAACTGGGCCTGCCTGTAAAATGGATCGGCGTGGGGGAAGGCATCATGGATTTCCGTCCCTTTGAGCCGGAAAAATTTGTGGACGCCTTGTTCGCAACGGAAGAATAACAGTGCGGAGGGGAACGATGCGGATTGTAGTGATTGACGGACAGGGAGGCGGTATCGGCCGCTCCCTGGTGGAACTTCTTGTGAAGAATTTTCCCGCTGCGGAAGTGGGGGCAGTGGGAACCAATTCCGTGGCTACGGAGAACATGCTGAAGGCCGGACCGTCCTACGGGGCTACTGGTGAAAATGCTGTCATCTTCAATGCGGCGGAGGCGGATGTGATTGCCGGACCGGCCGGCATCATCATGGCCAATGCCATGCACGGGGAGATTAGTCCGGCGATCGCCATGGCCGTTTCGTCCAGCAAAGCCAGGGTGGTCCTGATTCCCATGAACCACTGCCGGGCTTATATCGCAGGCGTGGAAGAAAAGAAGGTTGGGGAATATCTTCAGGATGCGGTAAGGATCATCCGCGGTATATGACGGCGGAGGGATAAAAACGCTGTCCGGGCGTCCCGGCCGTTGCGGAAGACCCCGGAACCATCCGTGGTGATCAGCGGTTCCTTAATCTTGGTTACAGAGAGGAAACAGTGTAAATGTTTGCAGTAATTGTAAATACAGTTACCATTATAATAGGTTCTCTGGTCGGGCTGCTGCTCCGGAAGGGGATCCCCGAATCCCTGGCGGCGGCCATGATGAAAGGGCTGGGGCTCTGTACGGTGGTCATCGGCCTGCAGGGCACCCTGCAGGAAAAGAATATACTGATTCTCATATTATCCACCATCATTGGCATTGTCATCGGCGAATGGCTTGACATTGACGGCCGTGTGAACCGGGGGGCAGAACGCCTGACTTCCCGCTTTACCGGGGAAGGACAGGGCGCTAAGATCGCCCAGGCCTTTGTCACCTCCTGCCTTATCATGAACGTGGGAGCCATGACCATTGTAGGCTCTCTGGACGCAGGGCTCCGGGGCGCCTTCGGCATGCTGTACACCAAATCCCTGCTGGACATGATCGCCGGCATTCCCATGACGGCAGCCATGGGCATCGGGGTCATGGGCTCGGCCTTGTTCACCCTGGTATTCCAGGGGAGCATCGTGCTGATGGCGGAATTCATTGCCCCCTACCTGTCCGAAACACTCATCACAGAACTGGTCTGCACCGGCAGCCTGATGATCCTGGCCCTGGGCCTGAACATGCTGGAACTGACGAAACTGAAAGTGCTGAACTACCTGCCGGGCCTTCTGGCAGTGCCCTTTGTGCTGAAACTTATGCAGTCTCTGGGGTTTTAGGAGTAGGGCGCCGGGCTTGCGGAAAGAAATGACAGCATTTTCCGGGAAGTCGCAGTATTATACAATGTCGGCCATTATTTAGCCGCTGCTGGATATGGGAAAATTGAAATATACGCTTCCGGATAAGCCAAAAAGTCCAAAACAGCGATTTGTAACAGTAAAATAATATGGTAATAAACGGGGTCGGTCCTACAGAGGGCCGGCCCCTAAATTATTTTACTGTAAATGTTAACGATATAAATAATAATGTTAAAAAGTATACACTTTTTTAATTTGATTCATTTATCGAAATAGGTTAAAATTAATATAGGAGAAATGATTGTAATAAATAATTAATTATTTTTTTACAACCGGATAAGGAGGCTGATGACATGACCATGACAAAGAGAAGAACGAAAAAGTATTTGGCGGCGCGGATTGTTTGTTCACTGGTGTTAGGCGCCTATCTTGTTGGCGGTTATTGTGAACCGGTAGCGTGGGGCGCGACGGCATCAAACGCATCCGTTGATGTTACGGAAGATAGCACTGGAGATGCATCTTCTGCCTTCGGGTATAATACAACGGCCAGCGGCGAAGCTTCTACGGCCTTTGGCACCGGTACAAAAGCCAGCGGTTTAGATGCTACGGCCTGGGGCTGGAAAACAGCGGCCAGTTACACAAACTCTACGGCCTGGGGCAGTGAAACAATGGCCGGCGGTGATGAATCCACGGCCTGGGGTCGTATAACAGCGGCTTACGGCAAGCAATCCACGGCTTGGGGCTGGAAAACAACTGCAGGCTTCGATGCTTCCACGGCCTGGGGTGATAATACAAATGCCAGAGGCAATGCCTCCACAGCATTTGGAATTTATACACAGGCAGGACGGATGCGATATAGAGAGGATCTGGATAGAGAGGTATTCATCGAGAGTTATGATGAGGGAAAAAAATATAGGATTAAAGACGTTAATACAAACGAAGTGCTAAAAGACGGGATTAATGAATACAATCTTGCTTGTACCTATGTAAAATCTGAGGGCTTCCGTGCCACTGCGTTTGGCAATAAAACAAAGGCCATCGGTGATGAATCCACGGCATTTGGGTATCAGTCCGAAGCCGGTGGCAATGGCGCTACGGCCTGGGGCGGTTGGGTGACTGACGAAGGTGAAGAATTTAAAGGCGGTACGGCCAGCGGCTATGGTTCCACGGCGTTTGGCTATAATACGACGGCCGAAGGCAAAGCTTCCACAGCGTTTGGCTGGGGTGCAAAAGCCAGTGAAGAAGGTTCCACGGCGTTTGGTTTTGGTACAGCAGCTGAGGGCCCCTATTCCACGGCGTTTGGTACCGGAACAACAGCCAGCGGCGAAGATTCCACTGCATTTGGGTATCAGTCTGAAGCCAGCGGCCATGAATCCACGGCGTTTGGTATTAAAACAATAGCCAGCGGTAACGGCGCTACGGCCTGGGGTGGTTATTATAATTCTCCAACGGATTACAAGAATGGCGGAAAGGCCGACGGCAAAGCGTCTACGGCGTTTGGTATAGGAACAACAGCCAGTGGCGAAGGCGCTACAGCCTGGGGCAACAAGTCTGTCGCCAGCGGTAAGTATTCCACTGCATTCGGTGATTCTTCCCAGGCTCTTGCGGAAAATTCACTGGCGGCTTTGGGCGGTATTGTGGAAAAAGACGCGACAAACGGTATCGCAATCGGTAAAGGTTCCACTGTGTCTACTGCCAACAGCATCGCTATTGGTACAGGGTTAAAAGTGTCCGGCAAGAACAGCGGCGCTTTTGGTGACCCCGGCGCAGTAAGCGGCAGTAACAGTTATGCCTTTGGTAATAACAACACCGTTTCCGGCGATAATACCTTCGTGCTGGGCAATAATATAAGTACCGGCGCCAAGAACGCTGTAGTTTTGGGCGACGGCTCGGAAGGCGTGGACAACGCAGTTTCTGTAGGTGCGAAAGGTAAGGAACGGCAGATCAAGAACGTGGCTCCCGGCACGGACGATACCGATGCCACCACAGTAAAACAGGTAAAAGAAATGATCGAAGCCGGTGGCGGCGGCGCGGACCTGACCCAGGTGAACCACCGTATCAGCAACCTGGACAGCAAGATCAACAAGGTAGGCGCTGGGGCAGCGGCTTTGGCAGCCCTGCATCCCCTGGATACGGATAACAAGTTCAGCCTGGCGGCGGGCTTCGGTAATTACCGGAACGCCAACGCTATGGCTCTGGGCATGTTCTACCGTCCTACTGACAAGGTGATGTTCAGCGTAGGCGGCAGCATGGGCAACGGTGAGAACATGATCAACGCAGGCGTATCCTTCGCTCTGGATAAAGGCGTTACAACCAGCAAGGCGGCCATGGCGAAACAGATTACAAATCTTTCGGAAGAAAACAAATCAATAAAAGCAGAAAATGCGGAAATGAAAGAAAAACTGGATGCCCAGGGCTCTGAAATTGCGGCCCTGAAAGAAGCTTTGGCCCGTCTGGAAGCAAAAGTAGGAAAATAAGAAACGGACATTATTCCTGCCCGAAGATAAATAATAATGAGCTGTCAAGCAAAAATACTTGACAGCTTTTCTTTCTGCGTGTATAATGCTCATGTTGAGCAGAAGGGAATGAAACCGCA
>CAJOKZ010000008.1:33230-42252 GCA_905235335.1 uncultured Succiniclasticum sp. | reverse complement strand
ATTTTGTTCATAGTTTAATCCCTCCCTTTTACCTTGCTAACTTCGGTCTTCATCGAAATTCGATGTATATTTACGTTTATTATTACTATATTATTATATCTTCACTTAATTGTCAAATATCTTCAATTAATTGTCAATAATATTAAACGTACCCTTATTAGTCCGGTTCCTTCCGCCGCATAAATGTTTCAGAAATTTACATGTGAACTTTGCACACCGGCTGCCATATCCGGGCTGCAAAGGTAACGCAAAACAGATTGTGCCAATAATCTTTCGCAATTTTTTCCGCTCGGCTGTCGGCAGTTACCAGACCAGTAAAGTATAATCAGAAAACAGAATTTGCCGCAACATCCCCTGCCGGAAATACAAAAAGGATTTCCGATGAACCTTTCATCGAAAATCCCTTACCTTGATCGCATTGCCCTAAAAGGCCGGTTTTCCTGTAAGACCGCAGGGCAGGCGCCCCCGCGGCGCATGAGGGTATCCGCTTAGTGCTGCTTCCTTCCGGACCTGACACGGTTCACAGGCCCCCATCGCGCAGGACCTGCCGCTACAGCCTTACAGAAAAACCGTCTGCGATTGTGCTTTGCGGCGCGCTTTGCAGGCGCCGCTTCCTGTGAAGAAAAAAGCCGCAGGGCGGCATGGTTCTTAAGTGGCGGAGAGAGAGGGATTCGAACCCTCGGTACGGTTTCCCGTACACACGCTTTCCAGGCGTGCACCTTCAACCGCTCGGTCATCTCTCCGGTTGCAGGAATAAAAGCTATAAAATTGTACGTGGCTGATACTCAGCCACGTAAGATATTATACGGATAATTTAATATTATGTCAAGGGCTTTTTGCATTCACAGCCGTTCAGTCTTCGCTTTCTTCATCCGGCATCACCCACAGGGTCCGCCCGGCGTTCAGCAGGATATTCTGCGCGGTACTTCCCATCAGCAGGCCTTTAATAGGTCCGGCCCCGGTTTTCCCCGTGATGATCAGGCTGCAGTTCTCCTCTTCCGCCAGCCGGCAGATCTCTTTCGAGGCGGCGCCCCCGTCCGCAATGATGTAGCGGGCACTGATCCCGAAGCTCTGCATCTCATTGCACAGCTCCGTCAGCATGTCCTCCGCGATGCCTTTGCTTTCCTTTATCTCATCCTCACCCCGGATGCCTTCCATAACATAGACGAACAGCACCTCGCCCACGCTGTCCCGCAGGTTCCGTATAAAGTTCAGGGCGATCAGCGACCTCCTTGAAAAATCCGTCGGCAGCAGGATGCGGTTCAGGTAATCGGTACAATTGTAATCCCCTTTTACGATCAGCGTAGGAACGTCGATGGCGCGCACCGCGTTAAAGGTGCTGCTGCCGCGGAACGTGCTGGCCCACAGGCCCTTGCCGTGGGACGCCATGATCATCAGGCTGATGTTGTACTGGTCCACGGCCTTGCGGATGCCGTTCAGGATGTCCGCATCCTTCTCCCACAGGATCGTCACATTGTCATAACCGGCTTTTTGCATATCCTGCGCCAGCCCTTTCAGGCGGCTGTAGGTTTTTTTGTAGTAGGGGCCGGTTTCCGGCGCTTCCTCCGGTTTCACCACGTGGAGCAGGAATATCTCCGTGTCCGGGTTAAGGCAGATACTGTAGAACACATCCAGCATCCGGGATGTAAGTTCCGATAAATCAAGGGCAAGCATTACTCGGGAAAACATTCGCACATACTCCTTTAACCGCTCTTATGATCAATAAACGCTGAACACTTTGCCCGGATTCAGGATATCCAGAGGATCCAGGGCTTTTTTGATGGCTTTCATCATGGCCAGCTCTACCGGGTCGGTATACTGTTCCATGGCGTACACTTTTTTGGCGCCGATGCCGTGCTCGCCGGAGATCCGGCCGCCCAGGCTGTAGACATAGGAATAGGCCATTTCATGGAAGGCATGCTGCTGTTCTTCCCAGGCCTCGTCGCTCATGTCGCCTTTCATGTGCTGGAAGTGCAGGTTGCCGTCGCCGGCATGGGCCAGGCAGAACATGGTGAAATCGTATTTCTTCGCTTCTTCTGTCAGCCGTTTGATGCAGTTCGCGATCTGGTCAACAGGCACCACCAGGTCATCGGACTGGGCGATCTTGCTCAGGGGCCGGGTGGATTCCAGGCAGTTGCGCCGCACGGTCCAGACCCGTTCATCCGCTTCCAGCACATCGATGGCGCCGGATTCCTCGCAGATCTCCGCCAGCCTTTCCATCTTTTCATCCACTTCGTCTTCGTCGAATGTCTCCAGGCTGATGATCAGGTAGCAGACGCCTTCATCGTAGTGGGGCAGCTTGATCTCGCTGTATTCGCAGGAACTGGTCAGGAAGTTGTTGTCCATGAATTCCACGCTGGTGGGTTCCAGGCCGGCCTTCAGCAGGTTCGGCACCAGGGTGACCGCCTTGTCCAGGTCGTCAAAGACAGCCGCCACGTCCACCTTGTACGGGGGCAGGGGCAGCAGTTTCAGCGTGGCTTTGCAGATGATGCCCAGGGTGCCTTCGGACCCCATGACCAGCTGTTCCAGGCAGTAGCCCGTGCTGTTCTTTTTCAGGCGGGAGCCCAGGGTCGTGATCTCGCCGGTGGGAGTGACCACTTCCACGGAATACACCTGATGCCGGGTGGTGCCATAGCGGACCGCTTTATTGCCGCCGGCGTTGGTGGCGATGTTGCCGCCGATGAGGCAGCTTTCCGCGCTGCAGGGATCCCCCGCGTACAGCATCCCCTTCGCCTTGGCGGCCTGCTGGATGTCGATGGTGCGCGCGCCGGCTTCCGCCACCGCGTACATGGCTTCTTCGTTGATCTCAATAATTTTATTCATCTTTTCCATATTGAGGACGATGCCGCCCAGCACGGGAATGGCGCCGTCCGATACGCTGGTGCCTGCGCTGCGGGGCGTGACCGGCACCACGAATTGGTTGGCCAGCTTCATGACGGCCGCTACCTCTTCGGTGCTGTTAACCCACACGACCACTTCCGGCAGATGCATCAGGCGGGGGTCCGTCTCCTCGTCGGTCTTGAAACGGTCCAGGGTTTCCGGGTCGGTCTTTACGTTTGCCTCTCCCACAACTTTTTTCAGCTCTTCCAACAGCTCCGGGGTAACGGGATTGTACTTGCTCATAATTTTTTTCTCCTTTGCCGGCGTTCCCGTTTCATTTCATAACGACGCGCTGCGCGGAACGCCAAATATTTTATTTGTCTCCTGTCTCAGGCATTGAAAATCTTTCCGGGGTTCAGGATATTCTTCGGATCCACGGCCCGTTTGATCATCCGCATATATTCCAGCTCAGCGGGTTCCGTGTATTCTTCCATGTAATGCAGCTTTTTGGCGCCGATGCCGTGCTCGCCGGACAGGCGGCCGCCCAGGCTGTAAACATACGGATAGGCTTCCCTGTGGAATTTGGAAACGTTCTCGTTCCACTCTTCCTCGGTCAGGTCCTTCCGGCACATGCATACGTGCAGGTTGCCGTCCCCCGCGTGGCCCAGCACCATGACCTCAAAGGGATAATGGTCGCCCATGGCCTTGACGTGCTCGATGGTCTCCGCCACCTTATGCACCGGCACCACGAAATCGTCGGTGATCGTCACGTCCGCCAGGATGCGGAGGGATTCCTGGCAGTTGCGGCGCAGGCTCCACAGGCGGTCGTCCGCTTCCAGCACTTCCAGCGCCCCGGCCTCCTCGCACAGCTCGCTCAGTTTTTCAAGGCCGGTGTCGAGCTGGTCTTCGTCAAAAGTTTCCACAGTCACATACACAAAGTTGGCGATATCCCGGTGGGGCACGTCGATTTCGCAGAACGTGGTGGTGCTGCGGACAAAGCTGTTATCCATAAATTCAATGCTGGTGGGGTTCAGCCCGGCCTTGATCACCCGGGGAACCAGGCGGGCCGCTTTTTCCACAGTGTCAAACATGGCCAGCACATCGAACCGGTACGGCGGCAGCGGCTGCAGCTTCAGTGTCACCTGGGTGATGATGCCCAGGGTGCCTTCCGATCCCATGATCAGCTGTTCCAGGGCATAGCCCGTGGTCTTCTTTTTCAGGCAGGCGCCTACGTGCATGATCTCTCCCGTGGGGGTGACCACCGTCATGCCGTAGACCTGGTCGCGGGTCACGCCGTAGCGGATGGCCTTCATGCCGCCCGCGTTGGTGGCGAGGTTCCCGCCGATCTGGCAGGTATCCGCGCTGCTGGGGTCCCCGGCGTACACGAGCTTGTGTTCTTTGGCGGCCGCCTGGCATTCCTTCACCAGCGCGCCGGCTTCCGCCACCAGATACAGGCCTTCCGTGTTCACTTCCAGGATCCGGTTCATCCGGCCCATCAACAGGATAATGCCGCCGCACACGGCAATGGCGCCATCGGCCAGGCTGGTGCCGGCGCTGCGGACCGTGACGGGAATATTGGCTTCATTGGCAAGTTTCATAATAGCCGCCACTTCTTCCGTGGAACCGGGCGCCACAACGGCCTCCGGCGTATGGAACTTGGCAGGGTCCGTCTCTTCATCGGTCTTGTACTGATCCAGCGTATCGGGATCGGTATACACATTCTCTTTCCCCACGATGGCCTGCAGGCCCGCGATAAATGTTTCGTCCACTTTGTTATACATAACGTTTCCCCCTGAGATACTCTGTTTTCCGTAGCATGAAATGCCGGCCGTGCCCGCGCTGTCGCCGCAGGGCCTGAACCGAAACCGGCGTTTCCACAAATATATATGGTAATATTATATCACTTTTTTACTGCAATAACCATACGCATTGCAACAGTTTCCGCAAAACCGACGGATATTCCTCCGTCAGGCTGTAACGGTTCACCCGCTCCCCGGCCTGATGAAGGTCCCTGCCCCAGGGCCCCCACAAAAAGAACGGGATCTGCAGCCGTTCCAGCGCTTCCATGTCAAAATGGTAACCCCGGCCCCATAAGGGTGTATTGGCCTGGTACAGGGATCCCCGCACCGTATCCGCAAGGCCGCAGTAGCTGCAGTCCGATACGCCGGGGAAGTAGGGTTCCGTCACGATCTGCTGCAGGGCCGCCGCCGCTTTTTTGCAGGCTGCGAACCGCCCCGCGTCCCGCATCTCCTCGCTGCGGACGGCGGGATAATAGGGCGGGGCGAACCCGAACAGCACAAGGGGTTTGTCCGTCTGCAGGAATTGCAGCGTCTGCCGCATCAGCCAGAGGGTCACCTCCGGGAATGTTTTCTTCTCTTTCTGCAGCAGCTCTTTTGTTTTTTTCTCCGTGTCCCGCCAAAATGCGGCGAAGCCGTCACGCTGTTTTGCCTGCTGCCACAAGGTCACCCAGGTCATGACGGCGACCGGGTGCGGCGCGTCTTTCACGGCGCCCTGTATCTTTTCCAGAAAATAGGCTGCCACCTGGGCCGGGGTCTTGTGGAAGGTCAGCACGTTGCAGTACCCGGCTGCCTGGCGCGGCAGCGAGAAATCATAGCCGTCCTTCAGGTCGCGGGCATACATCCACACCGGCGGTACGGAACGTTCGCCACCGAACTCTTCCGTAAATGTTTCGTCCCCTTCGGTGGACGCAACGATGCGGGACAGGATCCCCAACGGATTCACCCCGTCCCGGTAACTTCCGATCTGCACCAGCCTGCCCTGTACCAGCACCACCGGCAGCAGTTTTCCGATGCTGCCGGTATGGATCACCTGGGTCTTTCCGTCCGCCAGCCTTTGGTTCGGCTCCCCGCAGACGGCCAGGCGGTAATCCAGATGAAACGTTTCCTTCAATTGTTCCAGCAGGGGCAGGGTCCCCCGCATCCCCGCGGAAAATGTTTCCTCGTCCGGTACGGAAATGAACAAAAGGGAGCCGGCATTTTCTTTTTTTATTGCTGCTTCCGCCTTTGCCTGACGGCCCGGCACACCCGTAGCTTTTTTGTCCTGTGACGCGCCCGAATCGGTCGGCCGCGCCTGTTCCGCCAGCACCGCTTCCGCCTGCCCTGCCAGCACCGCCATCTGCGCGGCGGTTCCGCCCAGCATATCGCAGCTGCCCCGTCCGAAGATCCATTCCCCGGAAAGAAGGTCGGTGTACGCTTCCGGGGTCAGCTGCTCCGGTACCAGATGTGCGGTGACGGCCTCCGGATCAAACGCCCAGGGCGCGGCATCCCCATACACATCCGCCGAAACCACGTCATGGTGGCCCAGGAAGATCACCGCAGGCGAATCTTTCGCGCCTTCACGGGCAGCGTCGTCGGCGCCCGCAACCCTTTCCGCAGACGATTCGTGTTCTTTCCCGTTTCTTTCCGCAGCATTATTTTCCACGGCGCAGGGGCCCGGCACGGTTCCCTCCGCCGGTCCGCAGCCTTTCACCAGCGCCCACACCGTACTGCGGCGAAGCGGATCGCCCGGGATCGGGAACAGGCCGCAATGCTCCGGATATTTCCGGTAATAAGGCAAGCGGCGGAAATAGTCGATCATCCATGTTTCCGCCGCAATTTCTTTTTCCGTATTTGTCACGCTGGCACAGGCCATCAGATTTTTCAGGATCTCAATAATGTTATTTTCCATAATGGCAGTCAACCTGATTAGGGTGAACGTCTCCGGTCAATTCGTCCGCAGCCGTTCAAAAGAACGGAAAGTACCGCGGGGAATCGATCCGGAGTTCAACTTTTTCCAATTCCTAACGTTTCAGTCTCTCAAGCTAACAATCGGCTGCTTCTCCCAGGGCAGATACTGATAGGTCGTGCAGAAGATCCATGCCTTGTACTGCTCTTCCGCGTCTTTTGTTTCTTTCGCCTTGTTCACATCCCGACGTCCTGCTGCCGACAGGGGGAAATAGTCGTAGGCTTCCGCAAAGAGCGAACAGGCTTCCGCCGTTTTCCCTTCTTTATGTTTCTGCTCCGCCAAAAAGCGCAGGCTGTAAAAAATATACGGATTCACCTTTTCATATAAAGGATCGGGAATAATGGGCTTTGGCGTATGGGATTCCTGTTTTTCATCTGCCACCATCTCTTCCGCCTCCGCCACTGCCTGGGACAGTTTCCCGCTTTCCGCCAGAACGTTCAGCCGACGGTACCAGATGTCGCCCCGGGCTTCCGTATGAAAACGGTACGGAAAGGCACGGCAGACGGCGAAGGCCCTGTCCAGGTACGGAACGGCGGCATCTCCGTTCTGCGTCAGCTTCCAGATGATCTCCGAAATATCCCGCAGGCAGAGCACAAAGTGTTCCGCCTCGCACATCCCCTGCTCCGGATGGTCTTCCATGTTTGGCTCCACATCGTTGACGATGGTGCTGAGGACCGTCATCGCCCCCTCCACGTCCTTGATAAAATACAGCACCCGCCCCACAATCGCGCGGCAGACCCAGTTGTTTTTATCGCTGACAAACGACGGCGGCACGGGCCACTCGCCGGAAGTACATTTGGCTACATAGCCCTTCCATTCCTGATCGTCGATATCTCTCATAGTTGTGAGCTTCCTTTCACAAAAATATAGCAGAATTCGTTTTTTCTTTTTATTATAACACAAGGTAACGAAAAAAGTGCGGCCTGTATTCCAGACCGCACCGGTATGTGTAAAAATATTATGGGAGATCGTAAAATCTTCTATGGGAAATTTTTGCGTTTGTCATATCGTTTCTTTACAATTGCCTGTTCAATTTATACCGGCCAAACGCAATCATTTGCTCAGGATTTGGTTTTGCCAAAAAACCTCACGCCCAGCACGGTGATATCATCGGACTGGTCCGCCCCGTCTGCGTGAGCGTATACGTCTTTTCTAACTTCATCCAGGATTTCCTGTGCGGTAGCGTCGGTGCCGATACGGTTAAGGGCAGCCTGAAGCCGTTTCTCCGAGTAGAGATTCTTGTCTTTATCCATGGCCTCGGTCACGCCGTCCGTATAGAGGAAGAGCATATCATTGTGCCGCAGGGTCAGGCTGTGGGCCTGATAGATCGCATCCTCATTCATGCCCAGCATCATATGCTTCTTCTTCTGGACCAGATAGCTGAACCTGCCCTCCCGGCGTACCAGAGGCGAGTTGTGCCCGCCGTTTACATAGATGACTTCACCTGTAGTCAGGTCAAGCCGGGCGATAAACACCGTAACGAACATCATCGTTTCGTTCTCCCGGCACAGTTCTTGGTTGGCCTGCATCATGACGGAGGCTAAGTCATCGGGATCTTTCGCCGTGAGCACCAGGTTCTTCAGCGTGGTTTTGGCCCGCATCATGTAGAGGGCCGCCGGCACGCCCTTGCCCGACACATCGGCAATGGTCGCCACAAGATGGTTTTCATCCGTCATGTAAAAATCATAAAAGTCTCCGCCCACGGCCTTGGCGGCATCCATGTTGGCATAAATCTGAAACTCCTTATGTTCCGTCAGGAAATTCTGCGGAAGGGCTCCAATCTGGATGTTTTTGGCAACGGAAAGCTCTGCGGCCACCCGTTCCTTCTCCGCCGTCACCCGCGACAGATTTTCTATGTACGTCTTGAGTTCGTCCGACATGGTATTGAAACTGTTTGCCAGTTGCTCGATTTCATCGCCCGTGGCAATCGAGAGTTTCTTGTCCAGATTGCCGCCGGCAATCTCCCGGACGCCGTCCGTCAGCTCCAGGATCGGTTTGGCAAAGCGACCGCCCAGATTATACCCGATTTTACGGAGCACACATACAGAAAAGATGATTGCGGCAATCATGACAAGAATCAGGCGCGTGATAGATTGATCCATGTTCTCCACATTTTTTTTGGCAATTGCCAGCACATCCTGACGCGCCGTTTCTTTTGTTGCGACAATATCTCCGGAGCCAATGGCCACGGCAGAACTCCAGCCCACCTCGGGAATAGGGGAAAAGGCAATAAGGTAATCCTTGTCGTTGATGGAAACGGACCGGACTCCCTCCTCTTTGGCAATCATCGCCTTCACGGTTTCGGTCAGCCCGGCATTTTTCCCTTCAAGCATATTTGACTGCCCCATCGTCATATCGGAAAAGACATGGCTATCATCCTTCAGGAAAAGCAGCCGTCCTTTATCGTCAACGACGAAAAACGTATCGGTTTCATAAAGCACCTTTGTCTCTTCATCCG
>CAJOKZ010000008.1:0-33220 GCA_905235335.1 uncultured Succiniclasticum sp. | reverse complement strand
CTTTGCCTCTGCATCGTTCATGGCAGACAGATAGAAAGCGATCACGGCAACCCCGCTGAATTTGTTGTTCCGATAATAGGGCGACGCGCAGCCAAGGCGCATCCGACCGCTGTACAGATCGTTATATACATCGGTAAATACAAAATCCCCAGCCTCTTTGGCCTTTTTGTACCAGGGACGGGTCCTCGGGTCAAAAGGCAGGGGCCTGCCATCGGTTGTCAGATGCCTGTCCGACTCCGAATCGGCAGAAATGTAAAATCCTTGTTCATCCCCCAAAGAGACTACCGTTCCTTCACCGGTATACTCCGACAGGCGGACCATAAACGGCGAAACATTGGCAACAAGTCCGATATCGTCTTTCAACCCAGCGTAGTCGGTATTGGAAGCAAGCTCAAGCTGCGCCGTAACGGTTCCCGCATTTTCCGCCCGCGGGAAAGAAATCGGATACGGCGGGTAATCATTGGGATGGTCAAGCATATGGCTTATCCATCCGGACAAAAGCCTTGTACGGTCTTCCAGCCGTTTGAGCTGGGAATAAACCACCTTTGCCCGTTCGCGGGCCAAGAGCGAAATACGCCTTCGCTCTGCGTTTTCCAGTTTATCGGCGGTGATTTCGGCAGCCCGACCGCCCATTTCACTGCCGTCCTCGATTGTATTTTTCCGCGCCGTGAACATTCCCGCCAGAGCGATTACGCTTACTGTCAAAAAAGACACAATACAGCAGATAAAAATTATCCGCTGTATCTGTGCTCTTATGCCGTATTTTCTCTTAAATAAAAATTTTTGTATTCCAAAACGGTCTGGCGATTTTTCCATGACAAATGTCAGTCCTTCGTTTTAGAGTAATGTTTTATTTATCCGCCATATCTTTTACGCGGAATGCGAACTCCGGTGCCCGGGTGGTGGCCGCCTGCCACGTTTTTGAGCGATGCGTCATCCAGTTCGAAGTCCTCCAGTTCTGCCATGTACACCTCGGCCTCCTCTTTCGTCATCTCGATGCCCCCGTCTTTGGCCAGCGCCAGAAGTTCCTCGACGGTCTCGCAGCCCAACGCCATTTCAATCTGTTCCTTCGTAAATTCTTTTTTGTCAGTGTTTGCCATTGTAAAATCCTCCCTTTTTTCTTTGCACATTCTTTCCTGTATCTTTTGCCAGAGACGTCCTTCCAAGCCAGAATTTTCGGCGGCGAAATCCATGGTCCTGAACTCTCGCCGGAAAAAAGCATCCATTTCGCGGACGGCGTCCGTTTCATTCATATTATTCATCGCCTCCGCTCCTTTCTTTTTTGCTCCGTGTTTGTCATGTAAAGTTGCCTCTCACTTATATAGACGAATCATCTTTCAAAAAAGGGACGCTTTTTGAAAAATTTTCAAATTTTTTTATTCCATGTCGCCGGCGATTTTCCGGCACTTCGCTAAAAGACGCCCGTAACGATGGCTGACAGTGTTCGCTTTCATGTCCATGATGCCTGCCACCTCATCGTTGGTAAGACCAAGCCCGTAACGCAGTTCAATAAGAGTGCGCTCTTCTTTGGAGAGTTTTTCCATGACGCGCCCTATTACGGGATTCCCGGGTTCCCGCAGCGAGTTGTCAGCTTTCGTCCACCCCATAACTTCGGAAGGTTTCTCCGGCACGAGCCAGACGCTTTCCTCCCGATGAAAGGACGCCCGCCGCTGGTAATCTATGGTCTTATTCCGCGCAATAGAGAATATCCACGTGGATAAGCCGGCTCCCTCCCGTCCGCGAAACTGGCCGGATTTTTCCAGCACGGCGACGAACACATCCGCCGTCACGTCCTCTGCCGCCTCGCGGTGGCGAAGCTGTCCATATACGTAGTTATAAACCTTCCGGTAATATTTCCGATAAACCGTCTCGGCATCAAGAGTGAAAAAGAGATTCATCCGGTTCAGCCTCTTTCCAAGAGCGTCCTTTTTACGCTTTATGCCCCCAGCCATGGAACGCTAAAATGCGTACCGTAAAATACAAAATCTTGAATAATTTATTATATCATCCTGTCCGATGCGATTCAATTTTTTTAACCTAATCCGCCAGAAGTCCTCCACCTCTTAGGTGGGGGATGAAGGCGGGTCTGGCGAATTTGCGTAAGCAAGTGAACCTCTCCCGCTTATAGAAACGGGATATTCTTGAGAAGTTTGATACACGGTCTAACGCCTGGCAGCAACGCCTCTTTTATGTCTCCTTATACGGTTGTCCCGATTTGCTTTACGGCGTCCCGGTCAATGGGCAGGGCCAGGTATTCCGGGCCGATGTGGAGCAGAAGATTTTCCTGCTCCAGCCATGCCAGCGCATTTTTTATCTTTGCTTCCCCATAATTCCCCGCTAACTTTTTCACCAGCTCTTCTTCCCGCATCACGCTCCGGCAGGCCCGCAGCACCTCTGCTTCGGCGCCCTGCAGATAATATAAATTCTTCCGTGCGATAAGACGGGTATCCAGAATTTTCACCGTGTCGCCCTTGTCCTTCAGCAACAGAAGCTGTCTGGTACTGTTCCAGGTTTCAAACAGCTCATGGAGGGTTTCGTAGGCAGGCCCGATCCGCCGGTAATCATAATACCGGGCCAGTTCCGCCTCATCCACCGGTGCGAACAGGTGAGCCGTCCGGCGGATAAAGTCCCTGTCGGGAAATACAAAATCGTAACCCCGGTCCGGCCGCAGAGCCGGAACAGAGTCGTCCGGATGCAGCATGTAGTCGTTGTAGCGGTGGAACATGATATGGGCTATCGTTTCCGGATGGGACAGATGCATAATTTTAGGCAGTACCTCATTGACTTCCCGGCAGAGTTCTTCGGTTTCCCCCGGCGTACCTGCCAGGATGTACCACAGTACTTCAACCCCATAGGCATTGCAGTGCTTCAGGGTCTGCACCTGCCGGATGGCGGTAACCCCCTTGCCCATCAGGCGCAGAATCCCGTCGGAGAAACTTTCAATGCCTGCCTGCACCCAGAAAAAGCCGGCTTCTGCCAGACGTCTTACGTCCTCTTCCGGCATATTGGATTTGATTTCCGTAAACAGCCGGAGCCTGTTTTCGCGATACTTCTCCCGTTGCAACAGCGCGGCAGGCAGTTCCTTCTGATGGACCAGGCTCAGGATGTTGTCGGAAAAATAACACTGGGCGCCGGGATAACGGCCGGCCAGTTCCGCCAGTTCATCCGCAAAGCGATCCGTACTTTTTGCCCGGTAAATGTGAGCCGTACTGCCGTTCAGCCCGCAGAAGCGGCAGGGATGCCGGGCCGCCCACCAGCAGCCCCGGGAACCTTCCGCCAAAACGATATACTGTCCCTTCATCTCAGGCAGCAATGCGTCCCTTTCCCGGTAGTAATCGCTGAAATCCGGCAGAGGCAGTCCGTCCAGGTTTTGCGTGACCCGCGCCGGCTCCGCTTTCAGCCTGGTACGGGATGCCACGCCGGGCGGCAGCTGGCTGTCCGGCACAACGCCCTCACGCAACAGCTGCGCGCACAACGGCGCCAGGATTTCATCGGCCTCGCCGGTAAAAACGTAATCAAAGGCTTCCACATATTCTGCCAGCGCCGCCCCCGCATCCCCTTCGCAGTTAGCGCCCCCCGCCAGGATCAGGGGGGCGTTCTTTTCCTTTTTCAGGCGCCGGGCCAGGGCGATCATCGCGTTGTGCTGCTGGAACATGGAAAGGAAAGCTACGATCTTCGGATGTTGTTCCATAATGCGGGCGCAGGCTTCTTCCAGATAGGCTTCTGCCATAGCGTGGGCTTCCTGAAACAGGGTCAGGCTGCGCAGGGTATCCTCCCGCTGCTGGCCGGCAAAGGCCTTCCCCGGCAGATGTTTTTCCTGCATCCAGCGGATATAGTCGTCAAACGAAGAAAGTGTTTTGCCGTGGGCCGCCTCTGCAAAAATCGTCTCACAGGCAAAATAATCATGACCATAACCGATGGTACACACCTGCATGATACGCCGATAGTTTTCCAGCCCGATACGGACGGCATAATACAGATATTCGTGCTCCACGCGGCTTCTGATACCCGCCCGTGCCAGTACCGACTTGAACAGGGCCAAAGTCAGGCAGGGCATATATTCGTCGCAGAAGGGCATGGAAACAAAAAGCACATCCACAGTACCTTCCCGGTTTATCTCCATAGCAATCTTCCTCCTGTTTACCTGATAGAAAAAACAGCGTGCCAATGAATTAATCAATGGTTCCCTGAATCAGGCAAAGTTTCCCCTTAATCGGATCTTGCAACAAGGTAGACGCCTCCCGCTACCATAAGGGCGCAGCAGAAATACCCAAAGATATTTCCCGCAGTTGCACTGTGGCTGCTGCTTTGCAACACCCTGTCCCTGACAAGGATACCATCATGGACCTCTCCGGTAAAAGTATCATCTTTCAAATTGAATCTATGGCAAGGCTGTCACCCTAACCCTTCAAGATTTCTAATTCTTTTGTATTATATTATAACAAAACAGCCGAAGAAATTCCACGGCTGTGAGAAAAACCTGAAGTTTTCGCATAGGAATAAATTACTGTTTTTGAGTATTACTATTTTGCTTTTATTCACTTTAGACAGATAATTTAGACAGAGCATTGCTTCCGCAGCATCATTTTCCGCGACGCAGGGGTCTGGGACAGTTTCCCGTAATTGTCCCGGATCACGGTTTCTTCTTCGCCCAGTTCAGAATTCTTCTGGAAGAAATCGTTTTTACCCTTTCCCTTGCCTTATTAAGCACTGATTCTGCTTCCACTACGATTCGCCTGTGGGTGCCGGTGCCGATGATCCCCTGTTCATCCCAGGCTTCCAACGCAAGGACCACATCCCGTTCGCCAATTTCTTTAATTTTGGCGTGTACCGTTACCGTCATGCCCACACTGGTAGGGGCCGTACAGGAAAATTCGATCATCGCGCCGATACTGGAATATTCCTCCGGAAGATACGGGTCCACCGCATCCAAAGATGCGTCAATGGCCCAGTGGATCAGTCGGGGGGCAGACAGCAGCTCTTTAAAAGCGCTGATATATTTATCCGATGCGTCTTCGGTACTTACAACTTTTTGGACAACGGCGTTTTGCCCGATTGACAGATACTCATTCAGGTTAATCATGAAATCCTCTCCTGTGTTAACTTAATTTCAAAACCCGTTTTGCGGTCTGACAGGATTCAGGGCGACAGGCCGCAACCTGCCGGATCGCGAAACCGGCCGCCTGCAGTTTAATTATATAACAGGCACAGTTTTATCTATAATAGGAAGAAACGAAGGTACAGATAAATTCCCGCCGCCAGCAGGGTAAACAGCATGATGGGGAAACAGACCTTCATAAATCCGACAAAGGAAACATTGTAGCCGGATTTGGCAGATTCCGCCATGATGATGACATTCGGCGACGCGCCGATCAGCGTTCCGTTCCCGCCGTAGCAGGCGCCCAGCGCAAGGGCCCACCAGAGATAATCCGCCTGGATGCCCATCAGGTTCTGCATATCCTGTATCAGCGGTATCATGGTCGCCGTAAACGGAATATTGTCCACAAAGGCAGAAGCGATGCCGGACAGGGCCAGGATCACAAATGTCATTACTTTCACATCGCCGTCGACTAAGGCGATCCCCCGCTCGGCCATTGCTTTTATGACGCCCGCGGTTTCCAGCCCGCCCACCAGCACAAACAGCCCCATGAAGAAAAGCAGTGTATCCACATCGATCTCCTTCAGCGCTTTTTCAGCATCCGCGCCGCAGATGATGATGGCCAAGACGCCGCCGGTCATGGCTATCGTAGCCGACTGGAGCCCGAAGCTTCCGTGGATCACAAACCCGAATATGGTCAGGGTCAGGACCGCCAGAGACCGCTTCAGCGACTTCATGTCACGGATCGCGGAGCGGATCCGGATGGCCTGCAGTTCTTTTTCGGTAAGTTCACGGGAACTCAACGACTTTCGGTAAACCAGAAGAAGGATACCGATGGTCAAGCAAGCGGTCGCCAAAACAATCGGGGCCAGATTGACAAGGAACTGCATAAAATCCAGTTTCGCAGAGGAACCGATCATCACGTTGGGCGGATTTCCGATCATCAGCGCAGTCCCGCCGATGTTGGCCATCAGGACCTCGGAAATCAGGACAGGCGTCGGGTTGATCCTCACCATACGGCAGATGGAGATCGTCATCGGCGCGATGAGGAGCGCCGCCGTCACGGAGTCGATCAGCGCAGCGCCCGCAGCGGTGATCACCGAAAGCAGTACCAGCAGCGTTTTTGCTTTTCCGCGGCTTTTCTTTACGGCCCACAGCGCCATCGCCTCGAAAAAACCGGATTGCCTGACGATGGAGATCAGGATCATCATGCCTGCCAGCAGGCCCAGCGTATTGAAATCAATAAATTCTTTGACCGCCATATCCTGTGTAACATGACGGAGATAGATCATCATACCGCCGCCGACAAGAGCACAGATGGTCCGGGGAATTTTTTCGGAAATAATCGCGATATAGGTTATCAGAAAAATACAAATCGCCTGATAGAAAGTTGTCTGATCCATGCATGCTTCCTCGCATTTGCCGTGTCTTTCCTTAATTTCTTTTAAAAGCAGTTTGTTGCAGCCTCATGATCCTATTTTCTTCTGAACGCCCGGGGCAAAAGACAGTCCTGTCTTTCCTGATAAGTGTCTTTTCTTCCCCGCTTCAGGGCGAAAAAAGGTAAAAAATATAATGGCCCCTGATTGTTAGGTCTGGTTTTCAATCAATGACAGCGGACAGAAAATATATCGGCCGTGTCACCGAATACAATTGGGGGCCATTAACCGGGTCAGACGGATGGTGTGAATACGGTTATCATGGTATTACCGTGTCTGAAGGTCAGTACCATTTTTTCAGGAGGATGTAGGAAAGTATAACGGTAAACACACAGAGCCCTGCCCAGATTGTTAACATCGGACTATGCCATAACATATCGGATCGCCCTCCTTTATTTCTTGCCCTTATTGACTACCTCGGGCAGATCGCTCTTCCAGAGGTTGCCAAGGATAAACATTACCACAAAGCTGACTAAAACGCCCCAGGCGCCGGCTGCCATAACGCTGCGTTCAATGTGGGCGATGAGATACAGGTAGAAGTACACGCCTTCACCCACAATGGCGCCGATGATAGCTGCTTTGGAATTTGCGATTTGCGGGAAGAACAGCGCGAAGATCAGGGGGGCGAGGGTCGCCGCGGATACGCCGGAAATGCCGATCCACACCATAACACCCATGAACGGGGGCGGATTAAATACGAGATACAGTGAGATGGCGCCGATGACGGCCGGCAGTATCTTTGTCATGCCGTATGCAACGCTCTCCGCCTTTTCTTCATCCATATCGATGATCTTATGTTTGACAAGGGTCTTTAAGAACAGGTCGTTGCTGATGCAGGTCGTAATAACCAGGATCAGGCCGCATGCAGTGGACATCAGGGCCGCAACAATCGCGACGGATAAGATGGTGCTGATGATGGGGTGGAATAATTTTACATATTCAATAACCGCATTATCCGCTACCTTCAGGGTAGGATCCAGCGCTCTCATGTACAGGCCGCCGAACATAACCAGCAGGCAGCAGAAGGAAGCGAAGATCCAGGTCCAGATCATCTTGGACATATCTTTGGGATTCTTTAACGCCATGATCTTATTCAGCAGCTGAGGCTGGCCCGCAAAAGCGAACTCGATGAACATGACGCCGAAAATCGCGGCGTAGCTGTACATATGCAGCGAACCGGGATTGGTCGCCGTTACAAAGAACGGATTCTGGGCTGCGAGGATGTCGGATACTTCCGTCAGACCGCCTTTGAACAGGGTCAGGCCGGACAGGAAGACAAACACGCCGGCGAAAATCATAAGGCACATCTGACCGATACTGGTGTAAACGTCTGCGAAAAGTCCGCCGACGGTTACGTATAAAACAGTGATGACGGTCACGCCGATGATCGCCGTGGTGTAATCAAGTCCGCTGATCATGCCGGACAGAAGAGATCCGCCTGCGGAGAACTGACCGGCAATGTAGAAGATCTGAATGATGAACACGATGGAGCACAGGCCGCGCAGCACGTCGCTGTTATACCGTTTGGCAAGCCAGTCTGCCATGGATATTGATTTTAGTTCCACGTTACTGTTCCGGACCCCTTTGGCCAGCAGGATGAACCCCAGGGTGGATGCGCCGAAGATGGCCAGGAAGATCCATAAACCGGTGGCGCCCCATGCATAGCAGAAGCCCACATATCCCATAAAGGTTGCCGCAGAGAAGAACGAAGCGGCAAACGCAAGTCCCAGCGGAATCGGGCCCATGGATTCGCCGGCTACGGCAAAATCGCTTAAGCCCTTGATCTTTTTTGCGCCCAGAAAGCCGACGTAAATTACAAAACATACGTAAAGGGCCAGGCCGCATATCATCCAGGTATTGAGTGACATTGATTTTCCTCCTTCACTGTGTATTTTTTACCGCATTTAAATTTTTTCCCATTCCGATTTGATGAGCGCCTTGTTCAGATCGCGAAGATACGGAACGGTGCGGCGGGCTTCGGTACATTTGTCGATATCGATCTCGGCCACCAGGACCGCGTCTTCATCCCTTCCCGCTTCACAGAGTACATCTCCGTTCGGCGCTACGATGCGGGAATGGCCGCCCAGGAACACGGTGTTGTCATCCACGCCCGCCCGGTTGACGGCGATTACATAGATGCCGTTTTCCAGCGCCCGGGCTTTGGACTGGATATCCCATACGTAATAGCGGGCGCGGCCGAAGGCAGCCGGATAGATGATCACGTTGGCGCCTTTTAAGACCATCAGGCGGGAAATGTCGGGGAATCCGATCTCATAGCAGATCTGCATGCCGATATGCAGGTCGCCGTAAGAAACGGGAGCCGGTACTTTGGAACCGTTCTGGAAACGGAGTTCCTCATTGTCCCACAGATGGACCTTGTCGTAGGTTCCGAGCACGCCGTTTTCATCAACGGTAAGAGCCGTATCGGTAATAATGCCTTTATTGGGTGTGGTAGCCAGGATGCAGCCGGAAACCAGGATCTGATATTTTTTGGCCTGTTCGATCATCCACTGGGTGGTACGCCCGCCGGGGATGTCTTCCGCCAGTTCCACATCCTGTTTGGGGATCCAGTATGCCGTATTAAAAAGCTCAGGGAAAACGACCCATTTGGCTCCTTTTTCTACGGCTTCTTTCAAGAGGGTTTCTGCTTTGGCAAGATTTGCATCAACATTGGCCAGCTCGCAGTTCATTTGGATTGCAGCAACTTTCATTTTCATCCTATCGCCTCCCATTTTTAATACTTTTTACAGATCGACTGAATGCTCCATTGAGCTTTTGCCATTTTAAGCATAGCACAGATTTTCCGGGAAAAATTTTTTGGGCTTTATTATGACAAATAAACTGTTTTTTGTGCGGTATTTCAATTTTAGTTGCGAAAGGAAAAACGACATCGAACCGAAAAACGCCTTTTAGCGTATACAATTACCCGATATGTTTTGACATTGCGGGAATGATTCGATAAAATTAATACCAGGGATGTAAATGATTGAATTGAAAAAATATATATTTTTATCACAGACACGGCTTTCCGGAGATACGGACCTTACCTGACACTGCAACGTCAGAATCTGAAAAGAACAGGTGAAATTATGGCATGGTATGAAACGCTGATCCACCTGTGCGCCAGGATCTATCTCGCCCTGATTGTTTTCTCACTCCTGTGCCGCACTGCGCTGTTACGGAATACGATTATCACACTGCAGAAAAAATCGTGGAGCAAACTGCGTATTATCCTGTTCTTTTCATTTGTCGGCGGGCTTGACATATACTGCGGAACTCTCCTTCCCACCGTAGTCCTGAATAACCACAGCGTTTTTGTGATCACAGCGGGGTTGATCGGCGGGCCCGTTACAGGGTTTGTCACAGGCTGCGCCATCGCCCTGATTTCTTCAGCGCTGGTCGGTCCCTATATCCCGCTTGCCGCATTTCTGACGGTAGCGGAAGGCCTGGGGGCGGGACTGCTTTCCAAATGGCTGCAGAAACAAAAATACGTGTATGCCGATTCCGGCGCCATCGCTTTTATTTTCACTTCCATAACGATGGGCGCCATGCTGCTGTTTGCCCGCGATACAAGCCCCGCCCCTTATACGTTGGAAGACGGCGTCTTCCCGATTCTTTTTTCAGCAACATTCGGCACCGGGGCTTTTATGATGATCCTGGAAGATTTTTACAACCAGCAGGAAAAATTTGAAGGGATCAGCGCCAAGATCGCATTAAAGATTACCAACAGCGCCCTTTCCATCTTGCAGAACGGGCTTAATGAAAAAAGCGCTTCGGAAACCGTGGATATTATTATAAAAGAAGCGGAAACCTTTGATTTTGTCGCGATCACCTCCATGGATGAAGTCCTGGGTTTCACCTCGTACCGGACGGAAGCGCCCTTTGTCGCGTTTCTGGAAAATGACTTCCACACACTTTTCAAACATAAACTTGTCTTTCCCGAAAAAAAGCTGGATGTGATCCGCGACTGCCTGACCGTGCCGATTTATGAAGACAAAAGAAAGTACGGCTACCTTTGCGCAGGACACATCCTGGAAAACCGGATCTCCCCGCTGGAGGAAACCCTGATCAACGGTATCGGCACGCTGATATCCACGCAGCTGACGTTTCATGTTATCAAGGAAAAGGCGGATCTTCTGCAGCGGGCGGAAATCAAAGCCCTTCAGTCCCAGATCAACCCTCATTTCCTGTTCAATGCGCTGAGCACCATCAGCTATTTTTGTTCCACCAACGCGCAGACGGCCAAAACGCTGATCAATGATCTTGCCAATTACTACCGCAAAAACCTGGCTGACGCGGATACCATGATCACTATCCGGGAAGAACTGCAGCACATCAACGCTTATATCCATCTGGAACAGGCGCGCTTTGGGGAACGGCTCCGGGTCGCATACGAACTGGACACGGAAAACAGCTTTCTGGTGCCCGCCCTGATCCTGCAGCCGATTGTGGAAAACGCCATCAAGCACGGCCTGTATCCGAAAATTTCCGGCGGAAAGATCACCATACGGATCGATGAGAGACGGTCTTTCTTCCGGATCACCGTAATCGATGACGGATTGGGAATTGACCGGGAAACCCTGGCGACTGCCCTGGATGACTCCATCCCCAAAAAATCCATCGGCTTATCCAATGTCAATAAACGGCTGAAAACCCTATATGGAAACAAAAACCGGCTGCATATATTCAGCCGGAAAAACAAGGGTACAATCGTTTCCATGAAAATACCGATGCAGGAGGAACTGTACAGTGATTAGAGTGATAATTGTTGACGACGAATTCCCAACCCGCCAGGAACTTTCCTCTTTTCTTTTAAACATCAGGGACGTGGAGATCGTAGCGGAATGTTCCCTGGGACAGGAAGCGCTGGACTTTCTTCACAAAGGGTCCGCGGACCTGATCTTCCTGGACATCGAAATGCCGCAGATCAACGGGATCGAGATTGCGAAGATCATTAAGTCGACAGTACAAAACCCGCCGTATATCATCTTTGCCACCGGGTTCGACCAGTTTGCAGTCAAGGCCTTTGAGCTGAACGCTTTCGATTATATTCTGAAGCCCTATTCCCAGGAGCGAATCCTCGCTTCCATCATGCGGTTCCGAAATCTGAAAAAACAACTTTCCAATAACAAAGCGCCTTCAGAGAATTTAAAATTTCCTATCTGGCATAATGAAAAAATGCTGCTTCTGAACGCGGAAACGGAAATCAGCCTCATCAAATCCGACCAGCAGCACATCCTGGTCTATTCGGAAAAAGGGATCTTTGAGATCAACACCCCGCTGAAGGAACTGGAGCGAAAGTTAAGCGGGCACGGATTCCTGCGCACGCACAAGTGTTTCATCGTGAATATCAATAAAGTCAAAGAAATTATCCCCTGGTTCAACGATACGTTCATCCTCACCCTGGAAAACTGTTCCCATAAAGATATTCCGGTCTCCCGCCATTACCTGCAGGACTTTAAGAAATTTATCAATCTGTAGGCAGCCGTAACAAACAGCGCCCCCTTTCAACCCGCTTCACAGCCGGGCTGGCAGGGGGCGTTGATTGTTTCTGCGGTCACGTGCTTCCGGATGTGAAAAAGAGAATGATTTAGACAGTGGGACAGGAGGAACATGGAAAACTTTTTTGAACTTGGCTTTGGAAATTTCCGCTCGATGAAGATATGCTTTTACCGGTCGAGGTAAAGTCTGCAGCGAATACTAAAGCCAAGAGCCTGCATTTATTTTGCCAAAGATACAAACCAAAGATGACAATCAAGGTTTCCCTGAAAAACGTAGGGGATCATATGGATGGAGATACGCATGTGTGGTCCATACCGTTATATGCTTTGTTCCGGTTTAAGGACTATGTATTAAACGAGATGGGATGGTAGTATCGGAGTCCGTTAAAGGATGCGGAAAAAATGTTTTGCGGTTTCTCTGCGAAAGATGCCGTGGAAACGATAAAAAAGACTGCTGACAAAACTGCCAGCAGTCTTTTTATGTTTGACAATGATTATTGCAATTTTTCCATCAGCATCTTGTTGACCATGCCCGGATTGGCTTTGCCTTTGGTCGCCTTCATAATCTGGCCCACCAGGAAGCCGATCGCTTTTTTCTTGCCGGCCTTGAAATCCGCAACGGACTGGGGATTGGCCGCCAGCACTTCATCTACCAGCCTGCCCAGTTCACCGGCGTCGCTGACCTGCTCCAGCCCCAGTTTCTTCACCAGAGCCTCCGGCGCCTCGTTTTCTTTCAGCATCTCCGCGAAGACCTGCTTCGCCAGCTTGCTGGAAAGGACGCCCTTATCGATCAGGTTCACCAGTTCGCCCAGATGGTCCGGCGTGATCTTGAATTCCGGATCGTCGATTTCAATGCCTTCCGCGTTCAGGAAGCCGGCGACATCCCCGATCAGCCAGTTGGACAGGGCCTTCAGGTTCTTCGTGGCTTTCGTGCCTTCATCAAAATAATCCGCTACCTTTTTGCTGGCCACGATGATATCCGCGTTGTCTTCCGGCACCTCTTCTGCCAGCAGCCGTTCCTTGCGGGCAGAAGGCAGTTCCGGCAGGGTCGCTTTGATTTCATCGATCCACGCCTGGTCCAGATTGTTCGGCACCAGGTCGGGTTCCGGGAAATACCGGTAGTCATGGGCTTCTTCCTTGGAACGCATGGACAGCGTCACCCCGTTGGCATCGTCCCAGGTACGGGTCTCCTGCACTACATGGCCGCCGTCTTCCACCAGTTCGATCTGCCGTTCCACTTCGTATTCGATGGCCCGTTCCAGCGCCCGGAAAGAGTTCAGGTTCTTGATCTCCGCGCGGGTCCCGAATTCCGTGGCGCCTTCCGGCATGACGGAAATATTCGCGTCGCAGCGGAGGCTGCCCTCCTGCATCTTGCAGTCGCAAACATCCGTGTATTCCAGGATCGCCTTCAACTGTTCCATGTAGGCCCTGGCTTCCGCGGCGCTGCGCATATCCGGCTCGGAAACGATTTCGATCAGGGGCACCCCGGCGCGGTTGTAGTCTACCGCGGAAGAATCGGAGGTGCTGATGGTCAGGCCGCTGTGTACCAGCTTGCCGGCATCTTCTTCCATATGGATGCGGGTGATGCCGATGCGTTTCTTCTCGCCGTTTACCCGGATATCGATATGCCCGCCCAGACAGATCGGTTCATCCCACTGGGAAATCTGGTAGTTCTTCGCCAGATCGGGATAGAAATAATTTTTACGGTCAAACTTGTTAAACTTCTGGATTTCGCAATTTAAGGCCAGCCCCGCGCGAATGGCAAATTCCACCACCCGTTTGTTCAGCACAGGCAGGGCGCCGGGCATGCCGAGGCACACCGGGCACACATGGGTATTGGGTTCCGCGCCGAATTCCGTTGAGCAGGAACAGAACGCCTTGGTCTTTGTTTTTAATTCGGCATGCACTTCCAGGCCGATGACTGTAATGTAATTTTTCATTCTTTGTTACCTCCCAAAGGCGCTACCGCTTTGTGGAACTCCGTAGCCTGCTCAAAGGTGTAGGCCGCCCGCAGCAGGGTCTCTTCATCCAGCGCTTTGCCGATCAGCTGCAGCCCTACCGGCATGCCGTCCGCAAACCCGCAGGGGATGGAGATGCCCGGCAGGCCTGCCATGTTCACCGGAATGGTCGTAACGTCCAGCATGTAGATCGTCAGCGGATCCATCTTCGCGTCCAGCGGGTAGGCAACGACCGGCGATGTCGGCGTCAGCAGCACATCCACCTTTTGGAATGCTTCGTCAAAGTCCCGGCGGATCAGGGTGCGGACCTGCATGGCTTTTTTATAATATGCGTCGTAGTACCCGGAGCTCAGCACATATGTGCCCAGCATGATGCGGCGCTTAACTTCGCTGCCGAACCCTTCCGTACGGCTCAGCTTCGTCATCTCCGGCGCGCTCCTCGCGTCCTTGTTCCGGTAGCCGTAACGCACGCCGTCGTAACGGGCCAGGTTGGCGGACGCTTCGGCCGGCGCGATGATGTAATAGGTGATGACGGCATATTCCGTATGAGGCAGGGAAATGTCCACGATCTCCGCGCCCAGTTCCCTGTATTTTTCCACTGCCAGCATGATCTGCTCTTTTACCTTGGCATCGATGCCTTCGCCGAAATATTCCTTCGGAAGGCCGATGCGCAGGCCTTTTACGTCCTGGCGCAGCGCTTTGGTAAAGTCAGGCACGTCAACCGGCAGGGATGTGGAATCGTGGGCATCCACGCCGGAAATGGTATTCAGCACGATGGCAGCGTCCGTCACGTCCCGGGTTATGGGCCCGATCTGGTCCAGGGAGGAAGCGAAAGCTACGCAGCCATAACGGGAAACACGGCCGTAGGTGGGTTTGATGCCCGTCACGCCGTTGAAGGAAGCCGGCTGGCGGATGGAGCCGCCGGTATCGGAACCCAAAGACCAGATGGCCTCGCCGGCCGCGATGGCCGCCGCGCTGCCGCCGGATGAGCCGCCCGGCACACAGTTCAGGTTCCACGCGTTGTGGGTATTTTTAAAATAAGAAGTTTCCGTGGTGGACCCCATGGCGAATTCGTCCATGTTGGTCTTGCCCAGGAAAATCGTTTCGTCCCTGCGCAGGTTTTCGATGACATGGGCATCGTAAATCGGGATAAAATTATCCAGGATATGGGATGAGCAGGTGGTGCGCAGCCCTTTGGTGCTGATGTTGTCCTTGATGGCGCCCGGGATACCGGCCAGGGGCTTCACAGTCTCGCCGGCCGCGATCATGGCGTCAACCTTCGCGGCCTGGGCCATGGCGTTCTCCCTGTCCAGCGTCACATAGGCGTCGACCTTGCCTTCCACCTCGTCGATGCGGTCATATACCGCTTTCGTCAGCTCTACCGAGCTGATCTTTTTATTCTGCAGCAGTTCATGCAGCTCATGAACGGTACTTTCGTATAACTTCACAGTCCTTGCCCCCTTTATTCAATGACACGCGGAACCTTGAATCCGTCGTTATGCACAGCCGGCGCGTTTTTCAGCGCTTCCTCGTGGGTCACGCCTGCCTGGGGCACATCCTCCCGCAGCACGTTGTACAAAGGCAGGATACTGAAGGTCGGTTCGATACCGGTGGTATCTACCTTTTGCAGAATATCCGCGTAATTCAGAATCTGGTTGAACTGTTCCGTAAATTTCGGCATTTCCGATTCGGAAATTTCCAGCCGGGAAAGCGTAGCGATGTATTTTACATCTTTTTCCGTTACTTTCATGTCGTCACCATCCTACTTTTCATTAAAAACGCCGGAACCCTTCCCCGCGCGGAAACAAAAAGCCCCGCAAAAGGATAGGCCCACAGTCCTTTCGGCCAAAGGCTGAAAAAACATACATGTTATTATAACATAAATTATATATATGGGAAAAGAAATCTCCTCATTTTCACAGATTTATTTCAATGATTTTCCAATCCGGACCATTGCACTCGGCACTGCCCGTCTGATTTTTTTGTTCTACTCCCCCATACCCGCAAACAGGTTTCCTTCCCCGGACGCAAACGGATCGTTGTTTTCTGCGGCCGGCGGGCTTCCCGCTTCCGCATCCGGTAGCCCGGCAGCTTTTGTGCCGGAAAGATTTTCATTCCCGGCGCCGGACGGATTTTGGCCCAGCAGCCGCAAAAATTCCGCTTCGTCAATCACGGCGACACCTAATGTCCGGGCCTTTTCCAGTTTGCTGCCGGCCTCGGCGCCCGCCACCACGAAATCGGTCTTTTTGCTCACGCTGCCGCTGACCTTTGCCCCCGCATCCTGGGCCATGGTCTGGGCCGTAGCCCGGTCCAGCGTAGGCATGGTTCCGGTGAACACCAGCGTCTTTCCGTAAAAGGGATGATCTTCGTTCACATCCTGCGCCTGCATTTCCATGTCCACCCCGGCCTCTTTCAACCGGGCCACCAGATCCCGGTTCCCGGGACTGGCGAACCAGGTGACCACGCTTTCCGCAATGACGGCCCCGATATCCCGGATCCCGGCCAGCTCTTCCGCAGAGGCCGCCATCAGCGCATCCATATTTTTATACTGCAGGGCCAGCAGCCGTCCTCCTTTGGCGCCCACATGGCGGATGCCCAGGGCAAAAAGGAGCTTGTCCAGCCCTTTCGTTTTGCTTTTTTCGATGGCCCTCAGGAGATTATCCGCCGATTTTTTCCCCATCCGTTCCAGGGTCATCAGCTGCTCTTCTTTCAGTTCGTACAAATCGGCCGGCGTTTTTACCAGCCCTGCTTCCAAAAGCTGGTTGATTACTGCCGGGCCGCAGCCTTCGATATCCATGGCATCCCGGGACGCAAAATGGATCAGCCCCTCTCGCCCCAGCGCCGGGCAGTGGGGGTTCGTGCAGCGGTATGCCGCTTCGCCTTCCTTGCGCGTCACGGCCCATCCGCATTCCGGGCACTCCTTCGGCATCACGAAAGGCACCGCCGTGTCGGGGCGCAGCTCCTTCACCACAGAAAGCACTTCGGGAATGATCTCTGCCGCCTTGTTGATCACCACCGTGTCACCGATGCGGATGTCTTTTTCGATGATAAAATCCTCGTTGTGCAGGGTAGCCCGGCTGACGGTACTGCCGGAAAGTTTTACCGGGGCCAGGACGGCCGCCGGGGTCAGGACGCCTGTGCGCCCCACCTGGATCACGATATCCTCCAGTTTGGTCCGGGCCTGCTCCGGCGGATATTTATATGCAATGGCCCAGCGGGGATCCTTGCCCGTGGCCCCCAGCAGTTTCTGCTGCCAGACCGCGTTCACCTTGGCCACCGCCCCGTCCGTATCGTAGGCCAGTTCCCTGCGGCGCCGGTCATGCTCTTCGATGAACCGCAATATATCTTCCTTCGAATGGGCCACGCACCAGTGCTCCGGCGTGGCAAAGCCGTATTTTTCCAAAGTGCGCAGGCATTCTTCCTGGGTCTCCGGCTCGGCCGGCCCCACCAGATAATAGGCAAAAAAGCTGAGGGAACGACGGGCCGTGACCGCCGGATCCAGCTGCCGCAGGCTTCCCGCCGCCGCGTTCCGGGGGTTGGCGAACTCCGTTTCCCCTGCCTCGATGCGTTCCTCGTTAAGCCTCAAAAAAGCGTCCCGGGACATGTACACCTCGCCCCGGACATCCAGCAGTTCCGGCACCTCTTCCCCATCCGGCACACGCAGCCGCCGGGGGATCGACCGGATAGCCCGCACATTGGCCGTCACGTTTTCCCCTGTTTCCCCGTCGCCCCGGGTAGCGGCCCGTACCAGCCAGCCGTTTTCGTAAATCAGGCTGCAGGCCAGCCCGTCGATTTTCGGTTCCAGTACGTAACTGACTTCCGTACCCGCTGGCAGCGCATTCCGCACCCGCTGGTCGAAGTCCCCCATCTCCCCGGCGTTATACACATTGCCCAGGCTCAGCATGGGAACCATGTGCTTCACCTGGGTAAAGCCGGGGGCTGCGTACCCGCCGGGACGTCGCGTGGGAGAGTCCGGCGGAACTTCGTCCGGGAACAGCGCCTCGATGGAACGGAGCCGGTTGGTCAGCGCGTCATATTCCGCATCACTGATCTCCGGCGCGTCCAGCACATAATACTGATATTCGTGATGACGGATCAGGGTGCGCAGCTCATCCGCCTCCCGCAGAAGCGTTTCTTTTGTTTCGCCGTCCTGCAGCGCCGCCGCTTTATACTGTACTGTGTCTTTCTCAATCATACTGCTTACCTTCTGCCTTTTTTCACGGGATTTCCCGTACTCTTCCTGTCACAATTTTTTCAGCATAGCATACTTTGTCAGCAGGCTGCGGATTCCCGCGCCGGCAAACGCGACCTTCACTTCCTGCCCATCCGGGGAGTTTTTCACACTGACAATGGTTCCTTCGCCCCATTTTTTATGGCTCACCCGGTCGCCGATGGCAAAATCCGTGGCGGTCCCTTCCGGTCTTTCCGGCACAAAATCCGTATGGACTTTACTGAACAGCCCCTGCGTCTTCCTGCTTTCTTCTTTAAACCTGTCACTGAGGGACGCGCTGACACGGCTGACCGGAACATACCGCTTTCCGCGTCCGCCGCCGATAACCGTTCCGCCTTCTTCGTCACTGCCGGCGCCGTTATAAGCATCTTTTCCGAATCTGCCGTGATGAAATGAATCCTGCCCGTATACGCCGCTCCCATACCCGGACGAACCATATCCGCCACGGCTTTTATAGCCTTCCGTATTGCGGTACCCGCCGCCTGCCGCAGAAGCCCGACGGTACTCATGCACCAGGCTGTCCGGGATCTCTTCCAGAAAACGGGACGGCTCCGAAGGACTGGTCCGGCCGTAAATGGTGCGCATGCCTGCGCTTGACAGATACAGGACCTGCTTGGCGCGTGTGATCCCAACATAACACAGCCGCCGTTCTTCTTCCAGCTGTTCGTCGTCCATCAGGCTGCGGGAATGGGGGAACAGCCCTTCCTCCATACCTGCCAGGAACACCACCGGGAATTCCAGCCCTTTGGCGGAATGCAGCGTCATCAGGGTAATGCGGTCGTTGTCCAGCTGGGCGTCATCGATATCGGACACCAGCGCCACATGTTCCAGAAAATGGGCCAGCGTTTTTTCTTCCCCTTCGTCCTTCAGGAAATCCCGGGCCACACTGATCAGTTCTTTCAGATTCTCCGCCCGGCTTTCCGACTGGGGCGTCTGTTCCGCCTGCAGTTCTTCCATATAACCGGTCTTGTTCATCACATCTTCGATGAGCTGCTCCACCGGAACCGTATCCGTCTCGTCCATCAGCCCGAAAAGGACGTCGCTCATCTCTTCCAGCCTGGCAGTGAAACGCGGTCCCAGCCCCGGCACTTCTGCCGCATTGGTAATGACTTCGAACAATGATTTTCCCTTGGCATTGGCGTAATCCTGCATCTTGTTGATGGTGGCCTGGCCGATCCCGCGTTTAGGCACGTTGATGATGCGCAGCAGGCTCAGTGTATCATAGGGATTATACAGCAGCTTCAGATACGCCATCACGTCCCGGATCTCCTTCCGGTCATAGAACTTGATGCCGCCCACCATGTTGTAGCTGATACCGCTTTTGATCAGGATCTCCTCGAATACGCGGGACTGCGTGTTGGTACGGTACAACACCGCCATGTCCCCGTAGGAAAACCGCCCCTGGCCGGTCAGCTTTTGCGCCTGTTCCACCACGAACCGGGCTTCATCCCGCTCGTCCGCGGCGTTGTAATAGGTGATCGGGGCGCCCCCGGGGTTCCGGGTCCACAGCTTTTTCGGCCTGCGTCCCGTATTATTTTCGATCACCGCATTGGCTGCATCCAGTATTACAGTAGTGGAACGGTAATTCTGTTCCAGCTTCAGCAGCCTCGCTTGGGGATAATCTTTTTCAAAATCCAGAATGTTATGGATGTCCGCGCCCCGCCAGCCGTAAATGCTCTGGTCCGCGTCGCCCACCACGCACAGGTTCCCCTCATCCCCCGCCAGATAACGGGTCAGCAGGTACTGGGTCCGGTTGGTATCCTGGTATTCGTCGATCATGATATAACTGAAACGCTGCCGGTATTTTTCCCGAACCTCCGGAAATTCTGCCAGGATCCGGACCGTCAGCATCAGCAGATCGTCAAAGTCCATGGCATTATTGGCCAGCAGCCGTTTCTCGTATAATTCGTAAACCTCCGCCGCCTTCTGTTCAAAAAAATCCCCTGCCAGCCGGGCAAATTCAGCCGCGCCCTGCATCTGGTTCTTTGCATTGGAAATAGCGTTCTGCAGCGCCGCGGGCGGGAACCGTTTCTCATCCAGGTTCATATCCTTCAAAATCGACTTCAGCAGATTCTTCTGATCCGCCGTATCGTAAATTGCGAAATTCCCTTTATAGGTCCCCAGCACCTCCACCTCCGTCCGCAGGAAGCGGGCACAGAAAGCATGGAAGGTGTAAAGCCATACATCCTTCGCCGCCGGCCCGACCATGGCGTCCACCCGGGAACGCATCTCTTTGGCGGCTTTATTGGTAAAGGTAATAGCCAAAATTTTATATGGCGGCACGCCCTGCTCCAGCAAGTGGGCGATCCGGCAGGTCAGCACCTTGGTCTTACCGCTGCCGGCCCCTGCCAGGATCAGCATGGCGCCGTTTATATGTTCCACCGCATCCTGCTGCTGCGGGTTCAGGTTTGCAAGAGTATCCATCGGTCCTCCAAAAGATCTATGAAAAATTGAACATTTGCAAAGTTATTGTTTTTAATGCGAACCACTTCTTTATTTTACCACAAACAAAGCGCAAACAGAATATGGAAGGGCGGCAGAAAAATTTCGCAAAGAAGCAACCGTGTGTCACCGCGAAAAATCCTGAAACAGAAGGAGAACCGGGATAAAAAAGAGACAGAAGCCAAAGCCTCTGCCTCCTCGTTGAAATTTTGAAATTTTAACTGAATCTGCGAGTATCAGTCTTCCACAGCCTTCTTCGCCTCTTCTTCCGCTTCCAGGATCGGCTGGAAACGTTCCACTTCAGACTTCAGAACATCGGCCAGCATGATCATGCAGATCAGGTTGGGGATGGCCATCAGCGCATTGAAGATATCGGACAGGTTCCAAACCAGTTCCAGGGTCTGGGTAGCGCCTACATAGGCGGTCAGGGAGAACAGCACGCGGTAGATGATATTGAACTTGTGGCTTCCCATCAGGTATTCAAACGCCTTTTCACCGTGGTATTCCCAACCGAGGATGGTGGAATAGGCGAACAGCAGGATACCGATAGAGACGATATATCCGCCAGCCGGACCCACAAACCGTTCAAATGCCGCAATGGTCAGGGCAATGCCCTTCAGCGGGGTTCCGTCAGCCGCAGTAGTGCCCAGCACGCCGGAGGAAGCGATGACAAGACCGGTAATGGAGCATACAACGATGGTATCGAAGAACGTACCGGTCATGTTGATGTAACCCTGACGGACCGGGTCGTCTGTATGGGCGGCAGCCGCCGTAATAGCAGCGGAACCCATACCGGCTTCGTTGGAGAAGCAGCCGCGGGCTACGCCGAAGCGCACCGCATTCATTACGCTGACGGTAATGGTGCCCAGCACGCCGCCGCTTACCGCATCAGGACTGAACGCCATTACGAAGATCTGATACAGTCCCTGGGGAATCGCGCTTAAATTACCTAAAATACCGGCCAGGCCTGCGATTACATACAGGACCGCCATAGAGGGAACCAGTACAGAAGATACCTTGGAAATCGTCTGGATGCCGCCTAAAATGATAACCAGCGACAGGATGGTCAGCCCGATACCGGTTACCGCGATAGGAATTTCAAACGTCTGCTCCAACGCGGAGGAGATGGAGTTTGCCTGTGTCAGGTTGCCGATACCGAAAGACGCCAGCACGGCAAACAGAGCAAACAGGAAACCTAATGTTTTTCCCAGGGATTTATTTTCCAGCGCGTTCTTCATCGTGAACATGGGACCACCGGCCATTTCGCCTTTGGCATTCACTTCACGGTATTTTACAGCCAGCATACATTCCGCAAACTTACTGGTCAGGCCGAAGCAGGCGGAGATCCACATCCACACCAGGGCGCCGGGACCGCCGGCGAACATAGCCGTGGCCACACCTACGATATTACCGGTACCGATCGTGGCGGCCAGCGCGGTCATCAATGTTGAGAAAGGTGAAACATCGCCATGGCCCCGTTTGGTAGTACGGGCATCTTTTCCCAGTACGCTCTTCAGCGCATACGGAAGATTCCGCCAGGTACGGAAGTTCAACTTGAGGGTCAGGTACACGCCGGTACCTACCAGCAGGACCAGCATTACAGGCCCCCACACAAAACTGTCAATGTCATTGACGATAGCATTAATTTGTTGCATATCCATATTGCTTTCCTTCTTTCCTCCTGAATTTCCGGCATGATTCCGGAATATATGGAAATACCGATCCATCCGACTGCCGCTTACAGCCAGGCAGAACCTGTCAGATCAGGCTTTCCTTCATGTAACCGCAGACTCATCCGCCCGCGCCATTGCAGAAAATCGCGCGGAGCGCCTCAGCCTGCGCTTGCTTTTCAAACACTGACACGCTGCAATAAACAGAACCTGCGCTGCGTTACCCGCTGTCATCCCGTATCGCTTTTTGCTTCATCCAATTCCTCCCTGCCCGAAAACCGCGGATTTAAAAACCGGCCTCCGGAGTTTTATCCCCAACAGGCCGGTTACGTTCGTTTTATCACACAATACACGATCACGTTTCCATGCAGACGTATTAGCGCCTGCTTCCGGCCCTGTCCTTTTGCCTGAGAGATTGGGATTTCTCCTTGCACCTTCGGCTCTCAATCGAATGAGTATCTCCAGAGCTGTGTCCCCATGCAGTTTCGTGTTCATCAGAACGCCTGAGAGTGCTACTCCTTCGGCATGCAAAGCCTGCTGGCCCTGCATTCTTCCGCATGTTTCATCCACCGGATTTTCATTTTTTAATATGAGACAATTCTAAACAATTTAAACCGAAAAATCAAGAGGGGTTACGAATGTATACACGTATACATCCAATGCGTACAAGTATCCAATTTTTCACGGTTCCCCGGGCAACAATAAAAACGGGCCCCAAAACCGAATTGCCCGGTTCGGGAGCCCGTTACGTCATGCTCTTCTTATCCGGTTATTTTTCTTCTACTTTCGGAGCGCTGTCATATTCCCATTTGTTCACGGTAGCCTTTTCAATGACTTCCATGTTCGGCTTGAAGCCGGTGCCCACTTCCATCGGCACCTGGATTTTTGCGTTTTTATCCACAAAGGTGGACGGTGTCACGATGTCTTCCGCATAATACCGGTCGCTGTTGGGAATATCGTTGGGATATACATAGTACGGCAGCGTGGCCACCGCGATATTGTGCATACGGGCGATACCGGCATCCAGCATGCCGCCGCTCCAGGAGAACACCCCGTGTTCGCCTGCGTATTTCTGGATCCGGCGCGCTTCCGTCAGACCTCCCACGCGGGCCACCTTGATATTGATGATGCGGCAGCTTCCCAACTCGATAGCCCGGCGCGCGTCTTCCAGGGAATCGATGCTTTCATCCAGACAGATGGGGGTTTTGATGGCCGCCTGCAGATGGCGGTGATCCACGATATCGTTGTCGGCCAGCGGCTGTTCGATCATCAGCAGGTGCAGGTCGTCGATTTCCTTAAATACCGGAATATCATCCAACGTATACGCAGAGTTGGCGTCAGCCATCAGCATGATATCGCCGAACTGTTTCCGGACCGCCGCCAGATACTGGATGTCATGGCCGGGGCCGATTTTGCATTTTACACGATGGTACCCCTGTTTCATGTATTTTTCCACAGTGCGGCACAGGTCGTCCGGAGTTTTTTCGATGCCCAGGGACACGCCGGCTTCCACTTCGGTCTTCACGCCGCCCAGCGCTTTCCATTCGGGCAGGCCCTGCTGTTTGGAATACAGTTCCCATAAAGCGCAGTCAACAGCGGAACGGGCCATGCGGTTCCGGCGGATCCAGCCGGTATGGAACCAGAATTCTTCCGGTGTTTTAAATTCACCGAACGTAAACAGCTCGGGGATCAGGAAATTTTTCAGAATAATCAGGGCGCCGCCGGTAGTCTCCTCATTGTACCAGGGACGGAAGAAGGGAGAGCATTCGCCGTACCCAACATTCCCGTCACTGTCATGCACTTCCACAATAGAAAAATTCTTTACCGTGCTTACGCCAAAACTCGTGCGGAACCCTACTTTATGTTTTAATTCCAGTTCACGAAGCACAACTTTTTTAATCTTCATACTGTTTACCTCATTTCAAAATGTTAACATCGGCGCGGCAGAAACGATTTCCTGCCGCCGCCCTGTACTGTTACTGTTGTAAACCGGCAAAAACCAGAGTAAGAAAGATGCGGCCTGCAGATTATTTTGTCAATTTCAGGATCAACGCCACGATCAATTTGGTTCTCGCGAACATGCTGTCAACATCCGCCCATTCTTCCACCGTATGGTTCCGGCGGCCTTCGACCCCGATGGAACACAGGGACGGAACGCCGACCTTGCAGGTATAGGCCGCATCGGAAGCGCCGCCGCACAGTTTCGGACCGGGAACCGGCCAGCCGTTTTCTTTCGCAACTTCCTGCGCAACTTTCAGCAGTTCCATGTTGCCGGGCAGCCGTTCCATTGCGGCAAAGCCGCAGCTTTCCGACATGGTGGTAGTTACGTCTTTTACATACACCGTCTCGACGATCTTCTTCACTTTTTCACGCATCTCAACCAGATCCGCTTCGTTGATATAACGGAAATCGCATTCCACCTTGCAGTGGGCCGGCGCCGCGTTGGCAACCGTACCGCCTTCGATGGTGCCGACGTTAATGTTGTAATTCTTGGAGAAGTCCGTCAGTTTTTCGATCTCGATGATCTTGTGGGCCATTTCCAGGATCGCGCTGCGCCCATTTTCCGGATCGTTTCCTACATGGCAGCCGCGGCCGAAGGTTTCCACAAAGAAACGCCAGCAGCCTTTCCGCTGTACGGTAATGTCATGATCCGGGAACCCGGTTTCAAAATTGAAGCAATATTTGGCGCCTTTCGCTTCCTTCATGATAACTTCCGGATTATTGGAGAAAATATGGGCCGGTTCTTCGTCCGCTACAAAGATCACCTTGCAGGGGAAATCATAGCCGGCGTCCTTCAGGGCACGCAGGGCGGACAGGGCGATGCAGTCGCCGCCTTTCATATCCAGTACGCCAGGGCCGTACGCCTTACCGTCTTTAATGGTAAAGGGACGTTTGGCCACTTCACCTTCATAGAATACGGTGTCGATGTGCCCCAGTAACAGGGTGTAGGGTTTGGAAAGGTCGCCCCGTTCGCCGATAATCGTATCGCCGCATTTTTCAAAATGATAACGGCGGATGGTAAAGCCCAGTTCTTCCAGAATACCGGCGCACAGGTTGCCGATCTCCATGCCGCCTTCTTTTACACCGATACCGGAATCAATCGATACCATCTGTTTCCAAAGTTCGACAATACCGTCTTTATTCGCGTCGACCCAGGCAAATGCTTTTTCTTTTACATCCATGCTATGTTACTCCTTTCTGTGTTTTAGTATCCTTCGCTTCGTATATTTGCGGACACGTTCCGCTTCTTTTCCTGCCGGCCGGATTATATCCCGCCGTCCAGCCTGTTCTGAAAAACCGTTCCGGCAATACCGCTAACCGATACCGGAACCGTCCACTTACCCGTTCGTTACCTACGCCTTCTTCTTACTCTTGAAGTCAATGCGTGCAATCAGGACGCCGCCCAGGATGATGGCGATGTTCAGGATCCAGTTGGGAACCTTCATCGTCTTAAACAGGTAGGTCAGCACAACCGCCAGAATGATGGTGAAGAAGCCAACCTTCAGATGCTTGGTGCACAGCTGGGTATAAACAGCCCCGAATACCGCCGGAAGAATATATTTGAAACCGGCTTTGATAAACGGGGGCAGCTGGTTGATCAGTTCGCCGCCTGCCACGGCAAAGAACGTAATGATGCAGATAGAGGTAAACGTGGACGCCGTGATCCCCATGGTCGCCATTACGTCGCCTTCCGGGGTGCCCGGTTCATAACCTGCCACCTTCTGCGCCATGGTAATGGCCGGGCAGCGGATGTCCGCGCAGTTGCCGGTAACCCAGCCGATATAGGTGCCGCTGACACCCATAAGGCTGAAGAAGGTGGTGGGCTGGATGAACCAGGACACGCCAAACGTAAAGGCCGCTACGGTCCACAGCTTGACCAGATCACTGAACGGAGGCATAACCCCGTAGGCAATATAGAAATAAACGGCCGGCACAAAGTTGGCGATAATCGCTGCGGTTACCGTAATAATACCGATTTTAATACATTTTTGTCTGTAAGCTTCAGGATTTCCCATAATCGTCACTCCTTTCCATTAACCGAAAATGGCAACGGTCACATACATGCCCGCCAACATTGCGATGCCCAGCGCTAATTCCTGCAGGCGCTGGTGTTTCGCAAATACTTTGGAAACGACCATCATTACGGCTGCGGAAACAACGGCCGCACACCAGTTAGTCTGTTTAAAGGGCATAACCAGACGGGGTGACAGCAGGAACGCAAACAGACCGATGGTGGCGCCGGCTGTCAGGTATTTGATCCAGGCCGGATCATATTTGGTATTCAGTTTGGCAACAACGTCGCTCATGCGGTGCGTCAGCACTAACGTAAAGAACATCCAGCCCAGGTTATTCAGGGCCATGCCCCACAGGGCATAGGAGAAACCTTTCAGGCCGAAAGCTGCCGGATTCTGCGGATCCACACCGGCTACGCCGGCCGACAGGGCGACCATGGCCAGTTCGGTACGGGCCGCCCCGATGTCGTTCATACGCATCCAGGTGGTCGGCGTACCCAGTACGGCGATCAGCGCCATCATGATAATGACAGGAGACAGGGACGGCCCGATGGACGTCAGGCAGGCAGAACGGAAGCCCGCCTTCCATCTTTCCGGAGCGATGCCCAGATTGTCAGCTTCTTTGATCGCTGCCCTAAGATAAATCGCACACTGGGTCAGGACCACGATGATCATCAGCGAAGATGCGATCCATAGGCCCGGACTGTTGATAGCTTGTTTTAAATCCACGAATAACTCCCCCTTTTTAATGAATCAATAACCCTCACTTGCCAATCGATGATTCCAGACTGTTCATTTTACGCAAGCCCGGCTGCCTGCCTTCCTTTTCAAGCGCCAGTTTTCACCAACCCCTTTATAAAAACCCGGTAAAACAATCCGAAACATGTCTATTTTACGAAAGTGTGAGCTTCGCAAAATTCTTTCGCAATTTCCCCGTTTTCCGATTTTCCTTACCAAGCAAAACTGTTTTGACGATTTCCTGTAAAGACTTATTTGTAGATCCGGTGGGCCACTGCCATAGCGTCAATCGCTTCCTCGTCCACTTCATATTTGATACCGTTTGTTTCATCAGGAACGATGATCGTGCAGCGATCCGTAATATCCACCATGGGACGGGTGATATCCTTTTCAAAATACCGGCTGGCCGCCGCCACATCGTGGGCCAGTTCCGAAAAGCCCGGCAGGCTGGCGAAAGAAACATTCTGGGCCCGGCCGATTCCCAGCTCGGTCATACCGCCGCACCATACGGGGATGTGATGTTCCAAGCACAGGTCGTGGATCCGTTTTCCCTCCCACATACCGCCGCAGCGGCTGGATTTGATATTGATGACCTTGCAGCTGCCCAGCCGGATGGCCGCCGCCGCCGATTCATAGGACACAATGCTTTCGTCCAGGCAAATAGGCGTTTCAATCTGCTTCTGCAGGATGGAATGATCTACGATATCATCCTCTCCCAGCGGCTGCTCGATATACTGCAGGCCAAATTCGTCCATCGCTTTGAACACATCGATATCCTTCAGCGTATAGGCGGAATTGGCGTCCACGGTCAGCGTAATATCGCCGAATTCCTTACGGATCGCCCGGATGACCTCCACGTCCTGTCCGGGGTGGATCTTGATCTTAGTCCGGTGATAGCCCAATGCCAGATATTTTTCAATCATCTTAAACAGGGTGCTGATGTCTTTCTCGATTCCAAGGGACACCCCCACCTTGATTTCATTTTGCGTACCGCCCAGCAGGGTTTTGATCGATTTCCCGGTGCGTTGGGAAAGGATTTCCCAGAGGGCATTTTCAATCGCCGCCTTGGCCAGGCGGTTTCCGACAATGAATTTGAATTTACCCATAAAATCTTCCGGGCCGCCTACTTCCGTATGCAGCAGCCGCGGGATGATTATATTCCCCAGCACATGCTGCACCGTGCCGTTGTCTTCCGGATTGTAAAACGGCCCGTAAAATGCTTTGCATTCGCCCCAGCCCACCAGGCCTTCCGAATACACCTTCACCAGCAGCGCGTCCCGGTTCACAAATTTTGTAAAGCTGGTCTCAAACGGATGGTTAAAAGGATTATGCACATTATAAATGTCAATCCTGTCGATCCGCATACGCCGTCCCCCCTTACCATAATTTTCAATCATAAGCATAAAATTTTAACGTTATTATTTTTGCGTTCAAGTATAAAAAATTCCACTTTTTTATTTTTTCAGAATTGAATATAATTTTAACACTATTCTGTCTTTTCTTTAATTTAATCATATCGCAAACACAAAGTCAACTTGTCTATATGTAAATAAGTATATAAATTAAAAAGAAAGAATACATTGCCAAATACAGCTTGAAAGGATCTCTCCATAAAAAAACATGGCCCGGACCATTCATGTATGGCCCGGGCCGTATCATTATAAATTTTTTCTTAATACACTATAAATATCCTCACCAGGACAGCACTTCCGCGCCGGTTTCCGTCACCAGCACGGTATATTCCCATTGGGCGGAAAGGCTTCCGTCTTCCGTATAGACGGACCACTTGTCAGACTCATCGATAAAGACTCCCTTTTTGCCTGCGTTGATCATGGGCTCGATGGTAAAGATCATGCCGGGAACCAGCAGCATGCCGGTTCCTTTTTTTCCCACATGGGCCACAAAGGGGTCTTCGTGGAATTCCACGCCGACGCCGTGGCCGCCGAACTCTTCCACCACGCTGTAACCGTGCTTATGGGCCAGCTGCGACACCGCCGCCCCCACATCGCCCAGATGGGCCCATGGCTTCACTGCCGCCAGTCCCCGCTTCAGGCATTCCTTCGTAATGGCCACCAGATCCCTGGCCCGTTTATCCACCCTGCCGATCTCAAACATGCGGGACGCGTCCCCGTAGTATCCGTTTAAAATAGTGGAGACATCCACATTGATGATATCACCGGAACGCAGCGCCACTTGTTCCGACGGAATCCCGTGACACACCTGGTCGTTTACCGAAGTGCAGACGCTCTTCGGAAATCCGCAGAAGTTCAAGGGAGCCGGAATGCCGCCGTTGGCAACGGTAAAATTATACACAATACGGTCTAACTCTTCCGTGGTGATGCCCTTCCTTATATGCTTCGCCACCTCGTCCAGCACTGCCGTGTTCAGTTTGCAGGCTTCCCGGATCCCGGCGATCTGGGCCGGGGTCTTGATCATCCCGCGGGTCGGCACTTCCTCTCCCGCCAGCTGGTGCAGTCGGATTTCATCCTCGATCCCCTTATGGCAGTTTTCGTACGGTTTTCCGCTGCCGCACCAGCATAACGTTTCACTCATGGTAACCTCCAACTTTGCTGTTCAGTTTATTCGTTGTCCTGACGCTTTGCCGATCAATCGGTCCGCTGCCCAACCGCTTCATTGTTGAACCGCTTTCCTGTTACAATAACCATTGAAATAATGTAATGATTTATTATATCATTCTTTCGGAAAATGTGGTAGAATACATTCATACTACGCTGCCACAAAAAATTAAGCCGGTGTAATTTTGTATCCACCGGCATACCGTCTGCGGAATTTGGCAGCCAAACGACTTTTGCCGGCGGCCGGACATCAAACCCGGCAGCCTTCTTCTGAAATATAAACAACGGAGGTTCCCTTTCCCAATGGACGCCAGCCAGCTTTTTTTCTATTTCAACGAATATGTCATGCATTTTGACAAATACATTCCCGCCGTCATGGCAGCCTACGGTTCCCTGATTTATTTCATCCTGTTCATGATCATCTTCTGCGAAACCGGACTGGTAGTCACTCCCTTTCTGCCGGGCGACTCCCTGCTGTTCGCCTGCGGCGCCCTTTCTGCCACCGCCAACAGCCTGCACTTCGGCACCCTGTATGTCATCTGCCTGGTCGCCGCGATACTGGGGGATACCAGCAACTACTGGATCGGAGAAAAGTTCGGGAACAAACTGCTGGAAAGCCATAACCGCCTGATCAAGCCGGAACATGTGGAAAAAGCCCAGAAGTTTTATGAAAAGCACGGCCCCAAGGCCATCTTCCTCTGCCGTTTCGTTCCCATCGTCCGTACCTTCGCGCCCTTTGTGGCCGGCATCGGTACCATGCATTACCGCACCTTCCTGCATTACAACGTTATCGGCGGCGTGACCTGGGTCACCCTGTTCACCGGGGCCGGCTATTTCTTCGGGAACATCCCCTTCGTAAAAGAAAATTTTTCCCACGTGGCCTTAGGCATCATCATTGTCTCCGTGCTGCCGATCATCTATGAGTTCATAAAAGCAAAAACGGGAAAAGAATAACTGATTCCGGTCAAACGACCGCTGTCCTAATGATTTTCTTCAGAAAAAATAAACCGGCCCCGCGCTCCAGTCTCACAAGAGTGCGGGACCGTATTTTTTTGCCGCAGTAAGACTATCCTGCCTTACGAAAACTCCGGCTGAAAGTTCACGGCTTTAGCCGTGGGAGTACGTCAACCTTCTTCCATAAACGCAGCCAGCTTCGCCGCTTTTTCCTTCCAATCTTCCGCATAGGGTGCCCCGCCCTGTGCGGATTCCTTTTTTCCGCCGCCCCGGCCGCCGAAGATCCCGTTGGCCGCCGTGACGATCTTCTTGCAGTCCCCTTCGGCGTCATCGCTGAGACCGAACATATAATTGATCCGTTCCCCGCTGCGATAGACGATGGCCGCCACCACCTTAGGCACGGACATGAGCTGCTGCATCATGGCCTTGGCGGACTGGGCGTCGTAGTGTTCTTCCACCACCACCGCGATCCTGCTTCCCGCCGGATTGAGCGGCGCGTCGGCCAGAATTTTTTTCATTTTATCTTCCTGGATCTGTCTGACGGCGGCCCGCAGCTTTTCTTTCAGCGAACCGATCTCATCTTCCAGCCTCCCAATCGCCTCGCATACCTTTTCTTCTTTCGTGCTCAGCATGTTCCCGGCGTCCTGGATGTACCGCATTTTTTTCCGGGCGTCTTCCAGGGCCCAGCGCCCACAAAGAAATTCCACCCGGGTACCGCCTTTGTGCCGTTCGATCCGGGTCACCTTGACCAGCCCCACCACACCCGTGAAGGCCGGGTGCGTGCCGCAGCATGTGCAGACGTCCCCGTCTTTGACGGTCACCACACGCAGGATCCCCGTCAGCTTGTCGTTCTTCTTCCGCATCGGCAGACCGGCCAGCTCCGTATGTGGCAGATAGGAAACCGTCACGGGACGGTTCTCCCACACCTGCCGGTTAGCCATATCCTCCGCCCGGAACGCCTCCTCCAGCGTCACTTCCTTGTCCAGGTCGATGGTCACCAGCCGTTCGTTCATGTGGAAGCCCACGTTGTTGGCGCCGAACAGCTTCCAGAAAGCATAAGACAGGATGTGCTCCCCGCAGTGCTGCTGCATGTGGTCCAGCCGGTCCGTCCAGTCCACCTCCACGGTAACCCGGCTGCCCACAGGAAATTCCGACGCGCAATTATGGATGATTTTTTCCTTCGTCTCCCGAACATGATCCACCCTGGCGCCATTGATGGTTCCCGTGTCGCTGAGCTGCCCGCCCCCTTCCGGGAACAGCACCGTCCGGTCCAAGACCACCGCGAACCCTTTCGGCGACGGCTCGCACTCCAGCACCGTGGCTTCACAGGTCCGCAGGCCGGAATCCTTTTCATATAATTTTTCCGTCATAATGTCCACTTCTTTCTTATCTAAAATTCGTTTCCCGGTCCGATCCGGAAAGCGTAGGCTATCCCTTGTTTTCCATAATCTGGAGGATGACGCGCTCCGTCCCTGTCATGCCGGGATCAGCGATCATCCCCATGTTACACATGGTCTCTTCCGGCGTCCTGCCACAGATCCCGTGCACCGCTTCCAGCCGGACACCGTGCATGGCAAAATCCACCGCCTGATACGCCGCGTCCACCGCCGTAATACCCTTCAGTGTGCAACCTTTGTTGCCGCCGTCACAGATCATGCCGGTGATACTCCCCGCCAGATAGTTCAGCACGGACCCCATCTCTTCCGCGCTGCCGCCCCGCAGCCAGGCCAGCCCGCAGGCCGCGCCTGCGCCCGCCGCGATGGCGCAGCCGCAAAAAGCGGAAAGACGGCCGGAATACTCCTTTATATACATGCAGACAAGAAAACTCAACACGGTGGCCCGAAGCAGCCGTTCTTCTCCATACCCCTTTACTTTGCAGGCCGCATACAGGGGAAGCGTGGCGATGATCCCGTGGGCCCCCGACCCGGTAATGCTCATGGCAGCCCGGTTCAGTCCCAGGACACGGGCTTCGATGGCGCCGCCGCACAACAGGGACGCGGTCCTTTGCTCGTCTTCGGATATTACCCTGCCCCCGTTGCGGGCAAGCAGCCGTTTCACAAAAACAGTCCGCCCGCTTTCCAGTCCGCATTGGAACAGCTGCAGGTTCACCGTATACGCATCCTTCACAAAAGCAATTTCTTCCGGGTCCACAGATTCGATATAATCCAGAATCTCCCGCAGGGTAAACCGGTGGATGCCGGCAACAGCTCCCGCCGTCGAATCCTCCTCTTCCCGCCGGGATTCGTACAGGGCGTCATCGCCAAACAGCGCCTTCCCGTCCACGCGAATTTCCGTAATATTGGTATGCCCATCACGGATCGTAACCGTTACGGTATGTTCCGCCGTTTTCACCGTCGTCCGGATAAAAAGACGGCTGGTGACCCCGCTGACATTTACCTGTATCACATGACTCTTCCATAAGTCCATGGCAGCGGCATTTTCCGCTTCCGAAATATCCGCCAGCACTTCCAGCTCCTTTTCGGCTTTTCCGCCCACATAGCCCAGGGCGGCGGCAAACCCGGCCCCCACTTCAGCAGTATTGGGGATACCGCAGGTAAACGCATTTTTATACATCCCGCTATTGAGCTCCACAACCATGGAAT
>CAJOKZ010000007.1:33377-34290 GCA_905235335.1 uncultured Succiniclasticum sp. | reverse complement strand
GAATTATTTGCGCGTATCTGCTATAATGAAGTTACGCAAAGCTTTTCTCTGCGTTGTGCGGGGGACAGGGGAGAAAAAAGTTTTGTGCCGGAGGCAATCGTTCTCTTAACTTTTAAAAAAAGAAGGAGGGAACGCGCCGTATGGCAGAAAAAGATATTGCCGAAAAAATACTGGAAGATTATCCGGATGTTTTTGCGGATATTGTGAACGGGCTTCTCTTTGACGGTAAAACGGTCATCAGGCCGGAGGAACTGGAAGATTCCAAAATCCAGTCCGCGTACCGTGCAGAAGGAAACCTCCATGAGTTAGAGCGTGACGTTGCCAAGCGCTGGAAGAAAAATGACATCCGGATAGCCTGTGTGGGGTTTGAGAACCAGACCAGTCCGGATCCCCGTATGGTATTACGGGTGTACGGGTATGACGGGGCCGAGTACAGGGCGCAATGCCTGAAAGAAAATGAAGGGAACGCGCCGTATCCGGTTCTGACGCTTGTGCTGTACTTTGGCTACAAGCAGCGGTGGAACCAGCCGAGAACGTTGTTTGAAGCCGTGGATGTGCCGGTTGCGTTCAGGCCTTTCATGACGGACATGAAGATCAACGTGTTTGAGATAGCCTGGCTTACGGATGAACAGATCAGCAGGTTCAACAGCGATTTCCGGATCGTGGCCGATTATTTTGCACAGAAAAGGAAGAACGGAACGTACACCGGAACGAAAGATGAGATCCGGCATGTTCACGCACTGTTGCAATTATTATGTGTGATGGAGAAGGATGACCGTATAGAGCAGGCGTATGTTTACGGAAAAGCTAAAGGAGGGATTCGTAACATGTGCGATGTAGTAGATTATTATATGAAAATGGGCGAGGAAAAGGGCGTGCTGATCGGCATTGAAAAGGGCCGCAGTGAAGGCGA
>CAJOKZ010000007.1:0-33366 GCA_905235335.1 uncultured Succiniclasticum sp. | reverse complement strand
TACGCCAGCGGCATGTCGCCGGAAGAAATCGCAACCCGCCTGAAGAAAGATGTGGCAGAGGTTAAGGCTGCGATTCAAAAATATTCTTTGGCTTAACAAGATGTAATGTAAAACAAAAGAATGATTGCCTTTGTAATGATTCCCGCACACCGGCGCGGCTTGCCAAGACTGACAGGCTGCGCTGTTTTTGTTTATGCGTTGCAAGAATCTGCTGCGTGATGCTATCAAGGGTTTCAGATGTATTTAAAAGAAAACAAGAACAACGCCAGGGAAGATAAGAATGGCGTGACAATCGCGTATGGGCAACACACGCACGCGCTTCAGGATATTTTTTTGATAACGTATAATATATTTCGCTAAAACAAAATAAAATAGACACGGTCTATCACCGCTCAATTTTCCGTCCTTGGAACACGATGCAGAGGCCGCTCCTCTTCCCGGCAAACGCAGGCAAGAAGTAATGCTTTACTGCAATTTTTATGGTATAATATACATAAGTCGAAAATACGCATAGGCCGCATGTTTTTTCAGTTTCCATATTCAGCATGAAAGGGCTTGTGTATTACGGAGCCGGGCGTTTTTACGGCCGGTGTTGCGGAAAAGGAGGGAATATCTTGAAAAGCGGTTTGATAAAGGTAAGCGACGGCGCACACATTTATTATGAGGTCGAAGGAAGCGGCCGGCCGGTGGTGCTGATCCACGGCTGGGGCTGTTCCGGGCGTTTTTACAAAAAGAACGCGGAAGGCCTGCGGGACAGGTACACGGTAGTGACCATCGACCTGCGGGGGCACGGGCGTTCCTCCAAAGGGATCGACGGGTACCGGATCGACCGGCTGGCGCAGGACATCCAGGAAGTCGTGACCGCGCTGGACCTGCATGACATTTTGCTGATGGGCTGGTCCATGGGCGGGCCTACCATGCTGTCCTACTGGAAACAGTTTGGCAAAGAGAAGGGACGTCTGGCCGGGCTGGGGCTGATCGACATGACGCCGTTCCCCTTCAGCAGCGGCGAGTGGAATTCCCACGGTCTGCACAATTACAATCTGGAAGGCTTCAATGCGTTCGTGAGCGGCATCCTGAAAAATCACGAAGGGTTTGTGAAGGCCTTCGCTACTAAAATTTTTAAAGACGGCGTAGTGCCCGAAGGCATGGACTGGCTGTATGAGGAACTGATGAAACTGCCGCCTTATATGGGGATCGCGTTGTACGGGGATTACTGCTACAGCGATTATACGGATGTGCTGCCGACGATTGAGGTTCCGGTGCTGGTGGTGGCCGGGGACAGCGGCATCTTCCCCGCCAGCGTGAAGCAGGGCCGGTGGATCGCGTCCCAGATCCCGCAGAGCGAATTCGTTCCCTTCGAAAAAGGCGGGCACCTTTTGTTCTGGCTGGAAGCGGATAAATTTAACAAGGCAGTGGCCGATTTTATGGAAAAAATCGGCGGCGGTGTTGCGTAAAGGCTGGCATCGTCGGAAACGGGACATAACATTTCGTGAATTCGTTGCAATCAAGGCGGGACGCAAAGTTTTTCGTTGCGCTTTGGTTGCAACTTTATTAAGGATTATTTTTTCAGATTGCGTCGCCAAAGAAGGCTTTGAGTGAGCCGCATTATGCAATCAGTCACGCAGGCAGAAAAGGATGCGCTGCCATTTATTATGGCCCGGTCCGTCCTTTCTTTGTGGAGCGGGGATTTTTTCAAACAAATTACGGAAATGGCAGATGCGGTTTAGGAGGGTCGGAGGTCATATGAAACGGAAATTTTCTCTTGCAGGGCCTGTCGGCGGGCTGCAGGGCGTGATCCACGAATGCGAATCGGAAAACGGGCGCCGCACTGTGCTGGTGATGGCCCACGGGTTCCGCGGTTCCATGGACGGCGGCGGCCGCGCGTCGCTGCTGGCGGAAGAGATCAGCGAAACGGTCTGCACGGTGGTCCGCTTCAACTTTACCCGGTGCACCATGCTGCGCAACCAGGTGGCGGAGCTGAAGGCGGTGCTGGATTTTGTCCGGGAAACGATGCGGCCGGAAAAACTGTTCCTGCTGGGGCGCAGCTTCGGCGGCGCAACCTGCATCATTACCGCCTGCGGGAAGGAAGCGCCGAAAGGCGGGCCGGTTTCGGGACAACACAGCGCCGACGTCGCGGAAGCGGCAAGTCCTGCGACGGGGGACAGCGTAGCGGGCTACGCTGCCGCGGAACAGGCGCGGCCGGAAAGCTGGCACGCCAGGAACACCTACCGCCCCGACGGCCTGGTGCTGTGGTCGGCGCCCAACAGCCTGAAAAAAACATTTGTGCAGGTGCTGGGGGAGGAATCGTTTCAGCGGGCCTTACAGGGGGAAGCCATCGTGCTGTCGGATGAGCGGGGGCACGACGAGATTCCGGCGTCCTTTGTCACGGACCTGCTTCAGTACGACCTGGCCGCGCTGCTGCAAGGGTGGCAGGACGGGCCGCTCCTGATCCTTCACGGGGAAAAGGACTGCATCGTAACGCCGGAGCAGGCGCAGGCGAATTATGATCTGGCCGGCGGCGACAAGGAACTGCATTACATGAAGGACGACGATCACCACCTCGCCCTGCGCTGCAGGGAAGCAGGCGCGATCGTGAAACGGTGGCTGGCAGAACATTCGTAAGACGGAACGATTTTTTCATGCGTTCCCTGGCGCGGCAGGGCGAAGACAGGGGCAGCCCGTCGGAAACGATTGCGTCATTCCGCGAGACGAAAGGCGCCGTCGCGGCGAGGCTGTCTGAGGGGCGAAGCCCCGGGTTCCGATGCCGCAGGCGCATGAGTCCGTGGAATCGCAATCGGTGACGGGGTTGCGCCGTCTTTGCATCTGCCGCATAAGGAAATGCAAGATAAATTCGAACATCGTGGCCCGGGGTGATGCCCCCTGCACGCAGCGGCCGGCTCCCGCAGGGCGCGAGGAGGAACGGTAAAGGCTGTCATAACAGCCAGGCTGCAGAACGAAACCGCAGGCGTCACCGCATCGTGCCGAAGGAACATGCGGACAATCAGGCACCGAAGCGTTCGGCCGCAATGTAAAGGCGGTATCAGACGGGCACATAAATTACTGTTTTTCACGGACTAAATCCAATATCTTGTCCGTGACCTGTTCGATGCTCATGTCGGATGTATCCAGATAGACAGCATCTTCTGCCTGCCGCAGCGGGGAAACCTCCCTCTCGCTGTCCTGTTTGTCGCGGAAGGCAATCTCATCCTGCAGTTTTATATAATCGACTTTCTCACCTTTGGCTTCCAGTTCTTTTCCGCGGCGACGCGCCCGTTCTTCGACAGTTGCCGTCAGGAAAATTTTACACTGAGCCTGGGGAAATACCACTGTGCCGATATCCCGTCCGTCTATGACAATACCGCCTTCCTGTCCCATCCGGCGCTGCTGTCTTACCATAGCGGTGCGTACGTCCGGCACGGCGGCCACACTGGATACCAATCGCGTGACCGCTGCCGTACGGATTGCATCCGTCACTTCCGTATTATCCACAAACACGCGGTTCACTGCATTTTCCGGACGGAATACGATCTTGATTTCTCTGGCAATCTTGCTGGCAATCCCCGGTGAAAACGTTTCTCCTGACTGCAGCAGCTTCCATGTCACAGCGCGATACATAGCACCGGTATCAATATAGGCAAAACCCAATTTCCCCGCAGCCAGTTTGGCAATTGTGCTTTTTCCTGCACCTGCAGGTCCGTCAATGGCTACGACAAATCCTTTTTCCATAGTTATCACCCTGCCGATAATATTTATTCGCAAAACCTGAACTTACCATAGTTTGTTTATGCCCAATAACCTGAATCTGCTTTACTTTTACGATGCCCATCTGTGCAGATCCTTTTTCCAGTGAATTGTATTTATCCTATCGGATATGTTGTCCCTGCCGCATTTAACCCGGCCACATAACCGCTGCTGAAAGCTGCCTGCAGGTTAAAACCTCCGGTATATCCGTCTACATCCATCACTTCCCCAGCAAAGTACAGGCCGGATATCCGTTTCGCCGCCATGGTCTTCGGATTAATCTCCTTCAATGATACCCCTCCTGCCGTTACGATTGATTCTGACAGCGGTCTCGTCCCGACCAGCGGGATTGTCACATGCTTTACGGCATGAGCCAGTTCCTGCCGTTCCTGCCTGGAAACCCGGCTGACAGGCTTACTGCCATCCAAAAAGGCTGCATCCAGGACAAACTCTTCCATAGGATGGGGTAAAAGCTTTCGTGCCACTTCTGACAACCTGCTTTTGCTGAATTCCTGAAAATCACGCGTCAGCCGTTCATCCAGTTTTTCTTCTGAAAGCGCCGGTTTCAAATCCAGAGACAATTCCAGTTCAGATTTGGTAAAATGCTGCAGCCTGGCAACCTTGCGGCTCATGGTCAGACAGACGGGACCAGCGATGCTGCCGCGAATAAACTGCAGTTCCCCGAATTCCCTGACAACCGGTTTTCCGTCAGCCAGGACAGAAGCTTCTATATTTTTGAGTGTCAAGCCGTCAAGCAATTCGGTAAAGCCCTCTTCCGGTTCCAACGGGACCAGCGCCGGCAGCAGCGGTTCCATCGCAAGGCCGAGGTTTTCCAACACCGGCACAAAATTTCCGTCAGAACCTGTCCCCGGGTAAGATGCCCCTCCGGTACAAACAACGACAGCATCCGTATCCAGTGTGCGTTCCGGACCCAATTTCACTTTTCCCTTCGTGATGCTGCGATAATCCTGGCCCTCTTTACGGCCGTCATTTTGCACATTACGATACCGCACACCGGTTATCCTGCCCGGCTTAACCGTAAAACCGACAGCCATGGTTCCTGTGACAAGACGCCCTCCCGCCTGGTGAAGCGCTGACAGCAACACCGCAATAACATCTCTTGCCTTCCCATCAGCGGGAAACACCCGGCCTCCGCGCTCTGTGACAGTCTCCAGTCCCTGCCTGTGAAAGAATTGTAAAAGATCTTCATTGCTAAACTGCTGCAATACGCTAAACAAAAATTTCCCGTTTCCCGGAATATTCGGAATAAAATCCTGTATGGCGCAGGAATTGGTAATATTACATCTACCTTTTCCTGTGATCATCATTTTCTTGCCGGGCTCCTGCATGCGTTCCAGCACGGTGACAGACGCGCCCTGACGGGCGGCAGCAATACCAGCCATCAGTCCGGCAGCCCCTCCTCCGATTATGACAACCCTGGACATAAGAACTCCTTACCCATCCTGTCTCCCGTTTTCCTTTCTCCGGCGGCGGGTCGTACTGCTTTCCAGCCCGCATTCCAGTCTCAGGGCCTCCACCTCTTCATCAAACAGCTCGCGGCAGTCGCCCCGGCGCATCCCGTTCAGGGTCAGCGTTCCCATTTTGACCCGGCGAAGGTAGCGCACCGGGAAACCGATATAATCGCACATGCGGCGTATCTGACGGTTCCGCCCTTCGTGTATTGTTACGGTAAAGCGTGTCAGGTTCTTGTCATAATCATAGGCTGTCAAATCGACAATCGCAGGAGCCGTCATGCCGTCCTCCAGCCTGACACCGACACGGAGCATATCCAGTTTTTCCTGGGGCACGATGCCGGGTACCGTCACTTCATACGTCTTCCGGACACCATGACTGGGATGTGTCATGGCCTGCGTCAGTTCCCCGTCATTAGTGAGCAGCAACAGGCCCTCCGTATTGTAATCCAGCCTTCCCACCGGAAACACCCGCTGCGGGATGTCTTTCACATAATCCGCTATGGATTTTCTCCCCTCCGGATCTTTCATCGTAGTAACCACGCCCCTGGGCTTATAGAACAGCAAATATATCTTCCGTTCCCTGCGGATGGGGTGCCCGTCTACCATAATAAACGCTTTGGGGCCGACCTTCGTTCCAAGTTCCCTTACAATCTTACCGTTCACCGCAACGCGTCCGGCCGTGATGAACTCCTCCGCTTCCCTCCGGGAAGCAACGCCGGCCTGAGCCAGCACCTTCTGTAAACGTTCTTCCATAAGTATGGTCCTCGGTTCCTGTCATTATCAGAAGCTCCCGGATACGCGCGTTCCTGCGGGGAAACAGTGTCTACACTAAAGTAGGTACGCATACCCCCGTATATCTCCTTCCGGAAGCCTCCATTTGTTATGCGTCCGGTTTTGGGTCCAAATCCGTAATCTCCCGAACCTCTGGATCCTTCGGATTCGGATCCAAGATCTCCATTTCTTCCGCAGCCTCCATATCCAGCAGGGAAAGCTGCCTTGGATGCCTCTCTGCATCCTCAGCCAGCACATCCGGCATGGCAGGCAGGTCTTTCAGGGATTTCAGTCCGAACACTTCCAAAAATTTCTTTGTTGTTTTGTATAAAATAGGCCGGCCGGCCGTTTCCTTCCGCCCGGCTTCCGCAATCAGCTCCCACTCCAGCAGGGTATTTACGACGCCGTCCACCTTAACACCACGGATTGCTTCCATCTCTGCCCTCGTCACTGGCTGGCGGTAAGCGATAATGGCCAAAGTTTCCATAGAGGCGTTGGACAATTTCAGCTCCATTGTATCGGCAAGCTGCAACACCGCTTCGTGATGACATGCTTTTGTACAAAGCTGCCATCCCTCCGCCACTTCCCGCAATTCCAGACCGCGCCTTTCAGTCCGGTATTCTTCCTGCAGCAGGGAAACCAGTTCCCATGCCTGGGGTTTATTGACACCCAGCAGTTCTGCCAGCTGCGGTATGCCGACCGGTTCCCCCGCTGCGAAAAGGACGGCTTCCAACCGGCCCAGTTTCTCATCCTGCAGCATTCGCTTCCTCCCTTTTATGCAAAAACAGATAAATCGGTGCAAAGGTCCTGCTCTGGCTGATACGCACCACCTTCATGCGCAACAGTTCCAGAACAGCCAGAAACGAGGCCACCTTCTCGCTGACGCTTCCGGTCTTTACAAACGCTTTTTCAAATTCTATGCCCTCCGGGTGTTTTCCCAGCAGCATCACGATTTCTTCCATCTTGGTCCCCACATCATATTCCTGCCGTTCCACCACCGCGACCTGGCGAACCAGCGGACCGGCCACGCCGGCAAGGGCGAGAAGCAAATCGCTGACAGGATAAGAATGCAGGCGCCGGAAACGGCTGTCCGCAAAGAACGGTCTGCGGGTATGATGCCGCGCCGCTTCACATTTCCTTTCTTCGAGACGTTTTGCCGCCTCCTTGATCCTGCGGTATTCCACAAGCATCTGCACAAGCATCTCCCGGGGATCCGTTTCTTCCCCATCTTCCGGTTCCGCTTTTGGCAGCAGCATACGGGACTTAATCTGCAGCAGCAGCGAAGCCATGACCAGAAACTGGCTGGCCTCCTCCAGATCCAGTTCCTTCAGGGAATGCAGATAGCTGATGTACTGGTCGGTCACCGAAACAATAGGGATATCATATATATCCATTTTGTTTTTTTCAATCAAGTGTATCAGAAGATCCAGCGGCCCTTCAAAATCCAGGACCCTGACCACCGGTTCAGCCATAGCCGGCCTCCTTTTCCATCCCGCGATCTAAAATAACAGCCGCAGAAACTGTCTGCCGCAGGACGGGGGTACCTCTTTAAAAAATTATTCCCGAAACCGCGTAACACAGACGCAGGAACCAGGACGCCAACGGTCCGATGATCATATTGGAGATTCCGCTGTAAACAATGACAATCAGGACAAGAAATCCATAGCGTCCTACAAAGTTTTCATACTTATATGCTGTTTCGTAATCAAGAAAAGTCGACAAAATCCTTGACCCATCCAATGGCGGGATCGGTATCAGATTAAAAAAGGCAAACCAAACATTATAAAGCATAAGCCAGTACAGGAACTGATTCACAAAGCCGCTCGACATACCCATGCTGCCCCGAGCCGTCATGATCAGGACCGCCAGGAAGCACATGAAAAGATTAGCGCCGGGCCCGGCAGCGGAGACCTTCAGACAGCCCGACCGGTAATCAGTATAATACCGGGGATCGATCTCAACCGGTTTGGCCCAGCCAAACCCGCAGAGCACCAGCATCAGTGTGCCAACAATATCCAGATGGGCCAGCGGGTTCAGCGTCAGCCTCCCCTGCAGTTCCGGAGTCGGATCGCCCAGACTGTCCGAAACACAGGCATGGGCGTATTCATGTATCGTCAATGCGATCAACAGCGCCGGAGCGCGAAATAACAATGTGGAAAAATCTAACAAAGCAATGTACCCCCAAACAGAATTTTAACTGATTAACATACCAAAAGCGTATGTCTGCTTAATTGATTTATTATATCCCAAATTCCTATGATTGTCTAATCTGTCAGGGAAAGCCGCAGCTAATTAATATAGGTCTTTTATTTTCCGGTTTTGCTTTTTCTTTCGCATTCCGGCTGCAAGGCCCCCGAATAGAACAAGGCATTTCGTTTTCCGTTGCTGTGAATAATCCTAATATGCAAGATTGTTTCTGTCTGGAATTATATGCTTTAAAACAAATCAAGAGAATGAACCGAAAGAAAATATGCAGGACATTTGTCATAAGTCTATGGTATAATAATACAAATTAAGGAGACAAAGATTCATCGTATTCCTTAAACGAACTATAAGGAGTGTGTTATCCAATGCCGTCACGTTATGATGTTTCCCATTTCAGCCATCATCTCTGGCGCAACATGAATCTGCGCATCTATGGAAACGGCGGCTGGCCCTTGCTCGTGTTCCCGACACAGGATTCGTATTGCGATAACTTTGAGAATTTCGGAATGATCGATACCCTGTCCGATTATATCGATAACGGACAGTTCCAGTTGTTCTGTGTGGACACGGTAGATACGGAAAGCTGGTCCGATACTTACGGAGATAAAATACTCCGGGCCGAACGGCAGGAAAATTATTACCGCTATATCATCGACGAGGTGCTTCCCCTAATCCACGAGCACAACCATTCGGACCGCCGCCCAGTGACAACGGGCTGCAGTATGGGTGCAACCCACGCTGCCATCGATTTCCTGCGGCGCCCGGACTTGTTTGAAGGAGTGGTCGGGCTTTCTGGTTGTTATGATGCCCATTATTTTTTCGGAGCCTGGATGAACAATACATTGTATGACAACTCCCCGTCTTCCTTCTTGCCCAACCTGCCGGAGGGACATCCATATATCAGCCTGTACAACCAGCGGGCGATTGTATTCTGCGTAGGACAGGGCGCATGGGAAGACGAAGGCATCCGCTCCCTGCACATCTTGGACGATGCGTTCCAGTCCAAGGGAATCGGTGCCTGGTGTGACTACTGGGGTTATGACGTGAATCACGACTGGCCCTGGTGGAAAAAGATGTACCGGTATTTCCTGCCCCATATACTCCAGCATTGCAAATCTTACAATATATAAAGATATGCGTTTGCTATACTGCCTGACGGCAGCAGAATACGTTCAGGCACAATGTGTATCACAGACCGCAGAAGGATTATTTCGTTTCTGTTTATCAACATCATCACGGAAAGGATTTTGAGAATGAACTTTATATTTATCTCCCCCCAGTTTCCAAGAACCTATTGGAACTTTTGCGACCGGCTAAAAAAGAACGGGGCCAATGTCCTTGGCATCGGCGACACTCCTTATGACCAGCTGGACCCCGCCTTGAAAAGCGCCCTGACCGAATATTATAAAGTGGAATCCATGGAAGATTACGACCAAATGTTTCGCGCCGTCGCTTTTTTCAGCTTCAAGTACGGTAAAATCCACTGGCTGGAATCAAACAACGAGTACTGGCTGGAGCATGACGCCATGCTGCGAACAGATTTCAATATCCTGTCCGGCCCGGATGTAGACGAAATCGAAGCCTATCGAAGCAAATCCGCCATGAAGCCTTATTATGCAAAAGCCAAGGTTCCCACTGCCCGTCAGATTCCCATAACAACAATAGAATCGGCTGCTAAATTTATTAAAAAAGCTGGCTATCCTGTCATCGTAAAACCGGAATACGGCGTTGGCGCAGTAGCTACGTACCGGCTTGAAAATGATGAGGATCTGGAGAAGTTCTTCGCAGATAAGCCGGAAGACTCTTACGTGATGGAAGAGTATGTTCCCGGACTGATCTGTTCCTACGATGCCATTGTGGATTCCCAAAGCAACGTGCTGTTTGAGTCCATGAGCATTTCTCCGCCCATCATGGATGTGGTGAACAATCAGCTCGAACTGTGCTTTTATGTGCCGCCGTCCGTAGAGCCGCAGCTTCAGGAACGAGGCCGTGCAACAGTAAAAGCCTTTGGTGTCAGGAGCCGGTTTGTCCACATGGAATTTTTTAAGCTGACAAAAGATAAAAAGGGACTGGGAAAGACCGGTGATTTTATCGGGCTGGAAGTAAATATGCGTCCTGGCGGCGGCTATATGCCGGATATGATGGACTTCGCCCACTCTACCGACGTGTACCAGCTCTGGGCCGACATGATCGTCTTTGATGAACGCCGCCTGCCGAAACATCCTGACCAGCAGTTCTGTGTTTACTTCGGGCAGAGGGACCGGTATCGCTATGCCCACAGCCAGGAAGATATCCTGGCAAGGTACGGAAGCCGGATAAAAATGTGCGAACGGATGCCCGAGATCTTGTCCGGCGCCATGGGAAACCAAATGTATACGGTCCTGCTTCCGGACCGGGAAGCCATGGATGAATTTGTACAATATGCTTCCGAAAAAGCGGAGTGACAAGGATGCATGATGGAAGACCTTACTGCAGACGCTATTTCCATACTCGTCAATAAAATAAAACCGGGAACCGCGCCAAAATTCACAGAAGCGGACGGACTGGACTCCATGCGGTTTCACAACAGCCTCCCATCCTATTCCGCAACCAAACTGCATTTTCTGAAGGAATTATCCTCACGGCTTCATGTGCGCAGCATCGCAGTGAAAGATGAATCCTCCCGCTTCGGCCTGAACGCCTTTAAAGGGCTCGGCGGAAGCTATGCCATGTTTCGGATTCTGTGTGAACAGCTGGGTCTGGATCCTGCAAAAACCGGGTATCGTGACTTTCAGGAAAAAGTTGTGCGGCAGCAGTGCAGCAGGATTCATTTTGTCACCGCAACAGACGGAAACCACGGCAAGGGGGTTTCCTGGGCGGCAAAACTTTTCGGCTGCAAGGCCACGGTGTATATGCCTGCCGGTTCCGTCGAAGCCCGTAGACTGGCGATTGAAAGGGCCGGAACCGCAAGTGCTTTCATTACCGACCTGAATTATGACAGAACGGTTCTCCATGCAAAAGATATGGCCGCCCGGAACGGCTGGATCCTGATACAGGACACAGCCTGGGACGGCTACGAGAAAATCCCGGATTGGATCATCAAAGGATATCTGACTATCGCCAGAGAGATTACAGACCAGTTGAAGGATCTGCAGCCCACCCATGTATTTTTACAGGCAGGAGTCGGCGCCATGGCAGGAGGCGTGATGAGTTATCTGCTGGACCATTATCAGGACAGACCACCTTTCATTACAATCGCAGAGCCTTCCCAGGCTGCCTGTGTCTATCACTCCATCAGAAACGGCGACGGCCAGATCCATTCCCTGCCCGGTAATTCCCAAACCATCATGGCAGGCCTCAACTGCGGGACCCCCTGCAAAACCACCTGGCAAATCATGCGGGATCGCGCGTCTTTCTTCTGTGCCTGCGATGACCGGATTGCCGAAGAAGGGATGAAAGCATATGCCCATCCTGCCGGAAACGATCCCGCGGTTATCTCCGGGGAATCCGGTGCGGTCACATTGGGACTTGCCATCCGCATCCTGCAGAACCCGTCCCTGCGAAAACGGTTCGGTATTACAGAAAATTCGGTGATCCTCCTGATCAATACCGAAGGAGACACCGATCCTGACGGATATCGCCGGATCGTATACGGGACAGCCGGTTGAATCCGGCCTATATTACTGCATTTTGCAAATCATTGTACAGACCCGTCAGGTCATACGGATGCCCGTCAACGCAAATGCCAAACCATAAAAAAATACCGGGTAGATTCAAATCCGCCCGGCCGGTTACTCTACTAACAAAGATTGTTAAAATCCGGCTTTCAGGCCGGATTTTCTTTTTCCATTGAAAACAAAATGCCTTGGGCATGCCCTTTCCAATACGGGACCAACACATTAGTCATAACAGATTTAACGGTTTCCTGATCCATGGGATCAAAAACCCCCTCAAAAAGCAGATTGAAACGATCTAGCAGCAGCTGAAGCGTCAGCGTGTTATAGACAATTCCCATGGTCTTTTCATCAACGTAGAGGGGCAGAAACCCCTGTTCCCGAATGGCAGACTGAGCCGCCTTTTCATCTGTACGATGCTCTATCTGGTCAGCAATATGCTGGGATAAAAGGGATTCTATCATCTCCGTCATGCGGCGTCTTACTATCCCGACACGTTTCTGCATCTCTTCCCTGTGCTCCTCAGGCAGGACCTGACTCTCACAATCTTCCCGCAGCATCCCCTCCGCAGCATCAATATCTTCCATCAGGTACTGATACAGCATCAGGGATCCGGACGGAACCACAAAACCCTTGACGGCGATGGGCTGCAGCAATGACATATTCTCCGTGAACTCCTGCAGCTTTTTCGCAACAGCGGCAATTGCCTGCTTATCCTTCCCCCTGTCCAGGAAATCCTGCATATAGGAAGGATTCCCGACCTGTTCCACAACCTCTTTGATATATTTTTCCGCCTGATGCAAGCAGAACACCTCCGCGATGCTGTTATTTGTTCAAAAATTCCCTGTATTTGCTAATCTCCAGTTTATAAACATCGTTGCCTTCAATATCAATACCTACGATGGCAGGAAAATCCACCACATCGTAACGACGGATAGCTTCCGGCCCCAGATCTTCGTAGGCCACCATCTCTTCACTGCGGATGGACTGGGAAATCACCGCCGCGGTGCCACCGATGGCAACAAGGTAAACAGCATGATGTTTTTTGCAGGCTTCCACCACATCTCCGTTACGGAAGCCTTTTCCAATCATCCCCTTCATGCCTTGTTCAATCATGGCAGGAGTATATTTGTCCATACGGCCGCTGGTGGTTGGGCCGGCGCTGCCGACAACCTCACCGGGTTTGGCGGGGGTCGGTCCGACATAATAAATCACATTGTCCTTAACATCAAAAGGCAGGCCTTCCCCGCGACCCAGCGCTTCATACATGCGCTTGTGGGCTGCGTCACGGGCTGTATAGATAGGACCGGTGATCCGCACAAAATCACCGGCATGCAGATTCTTAACGGTTTCTTCCGTCAGCGGAGTCGTAATATATTTAATCTCACTCATGATATTTCCTCCTCAAATAGTCGCTTCGGAACGGCGAGCAGCATGGCAGTTGAAGATAACTGCGCAGGGCAGACCGCCGATATGAGTCGGAGCATATTCCACATTGACTGCCAGGGCAGTCGTCCTGCCGCCTAACCCTGCAGGTCCTACCCCTGTCCTGTTGACCATTTGCAACAGTTCTTCTTCTAATCTGGCATACTCAGGATTGGCATTATGGTTGCCAATTTTACGGGCCAGGGCGTATTTTGCCAGTTCCGTAGCCTTCTCCGCATTACCTCCTATACCCACACCCACCGTTACCGGAGGACAGGGATTAGGACCGGCAGTACGGACAGCTTCCAGCACAAAATTCATGATGCCTTCCAACCCGTCGGCGGGTTTCAGCATGCGCAGCTGGGACATGTTTTCGCTTCCGCAGCCTTTGGGAAGTACAACGATATGCACATTTTCCCCCGGCACAATACGGCAATGGATGATCGCCGGTGTATTATCCTGTGTGTTTTTACGCTGGAAAACAGGATCATCCACAGAAGACTTCCGGAGATACCCTTCGGTATATCCTTTCGCAACACCGGCGTGGATGGCATCCCACAGGTCTCCGCCGATAAAATGCACGTCCTGCCCAATGTCGATATAAACGACAGTCAGACCGGTATCCTGGCATAACGGTACCTGCTTTTTTGCAGCCAGCTTAGCGTTTTCGATAATCGTATCCAATACCTGGCATCCCAAAGGTGAAACCTCTTGCTTACGGAAATCCTGCAGCTTTTCCAGTACCTCTTCCGGCAAGTTGTTACAGGAATCGATACAGCAGCCCGCAACAGCCTTTGTTACTTCTTTGACGTCAATCTCGCGCATGTTGGTATCCCTCCTCGTCTGCAATAATACATGCTCGTGCAAATGTCGCAAATAACAATCTGCAGCTTTCATTCCTATGCCCTAATTATTTTTTCTTTGTGTTTTCCCTCTAAAACCGAAATGTTTCAAACTTCTATAAATTCCACGGCCGGCATCTGTCCCTGATTCAGGGTAAGGACAACAAATCCGGCATGACTTTCTTCCCTGGGTCGCGACGGGCTGCCGGGATTCAAAAGCCATATCCCGTTTATCTGGGTAAAAATCCGGACATGGGTATGACCGAAAATCACGATATCCTGATCAAGTTCCTGAGCCCAGCGGGCCAGTTCCGCAATCTGTCTCGTCTTATCCATATACAGATGCCCGTGGGTGATCCATACCCTGAAACCCTCCAGCCGCAGGTAACAATCGGGTTTTGCTTCTGTGTGCCCGCGCATGGCATCACAGTTTCCGCAGACGGCATACACCTTCTGCCCCGTCATATTATGCAGCGTATTGGCATCTGCTGCAAAATCGCCGCAATGGATCCAGCATTCCACCGGCGGCGCGACCGCCAGTACCCTGCGGATTGCGGGAATACTTCCGTGTGTATCACTGATTATTCCTATTTTCATGGTCTGCTGTGTTTCGATTCTCCTTAAATTTGAATTTCCTCTTCCTCAATCAGCTTCTGCATGCCGCAAAAGCCGGCTGCCATGACAGGAGGCTCTTCCGTATTTGCATAAAGCACGACAAGTATACAAAGGGGAATAAATTTTGGTCACTTGATTTTCTTCCAGTTGGAGATCAGCTTTTTCACCGCCTTGCCGCGATGACTGATCCGGTTTTTTTCATCTGCGGTAGCCTCCCCCATCCCTTTGTGCAGTTCCGTGGACCAGAACAAGGGATCATATCCAAACCCGTTGTCTCCCAAAGGCTCATGCAAAAGCATACCTTCACAGCTTCCGTCTGCCTCCGCCACAATTTTCCCGTTAGGGTTTGAAACGGCAAGAGCGCACCGGAACCGGCAGGTTCTGGAAATTTGGAACTTCATCTGCTGCAGGAGCAAATCATTGTTTTCCCGGTCCGTCGCTTCCTCCCCGGCAAACCGTGCGCTCCGCACACCGGGTGCTCCGTCAAGGGCTTTCACTTCCAGGCCGCTGTCATCTGCCAGGCAGTATTCCTTCAAATTTCTTGCATAATACATCGCTTTGATCTTCGCATTGGCAGCAAAGGTTCGTCCGTTTTCATTGGGAGGAACCATCTGCGGATAATCTGTCAGGCATTTCAATGTGACCGGCACATCTTTAAACATTTCTTTGAATTCATCCAGCTTGCCCTGGTTGGATGTCGCAATCACCAGTGTTTCCATGTCATCGCTCCTGTATCAAACCATAACGGATCCTGTGGGGACCCGGTTTTATTCTGCCATCTTCTGCAGTTCTTCTCTTGTGAGCAAAATATTTTCCTTGTTATGGAACAGTTCCATACGGCCCCTGCGCTCCACATACAGAGCCACTTCCACGTCCGGCATGCCAAGAATGGCTTCTTCCGCCGTCTTTTTACCGTTACGCGGCGTCGCCTCAAACGTCACGGTCAGATATCCCTCTTCTCCCGGCGGCACCAGTCGCGCTTCAAAGTAATCGTCCGTACGGGGTGCCTGTGGATGATTCACCCGCCCACGCAACAAGACTCCGTTATACTGCTCGTCCGGAAGATAGATGCGCACAAAGGCATCCAGAAATATCCCTTCGTTCCGGCTCTTGTTCGCATACGGCACATCAATACTGAATTCAATCTTTTCATCAGACTTTGAAACAAGCTCTGCCTGCGTCCGCTTCTCCCTGCAGAATACCAGCTGCTTATCTGCCGCCGCATGGGCAGAGATCAGGCGCAGCGTGAACAAGATGACCAGTACGGCTGCTGCCAGTATTGCTCCCACTATGATCATATCCTGTCCCTCCGTCAAGCCTTATGATAATTTCTAATGATACAGATCGGCGTCTTCTGGCTTGCGTTGCCGAATGGATTATCGATCAGGATCCGGGAAACCTCATCCGGATCCACCCCCTCCGTCCAACCAATGATGGCCGCCCGTTTCAGGTCGTTCACATCTGCAATGACCGCGCCATATACACCGCAGGCTTCTTTCATTTCTTTCACGACCCGAAAAGGATCCTTCGGCCCGTAAACAATGTGTTTGTCATAGGGCGGCATGGTACCGGTCACATCATCAATCAACCGCGCCTGATATCCCGCCATCTGATAGAACACACCTTTTTTGCCCAGCAGCTTAGTCAGCGCGCCCACAATAAATGCCCACAATACTTTTCCGTTGCTTTCCGTATCGATCAGTGCCTGCATGCAGTACCAGCCGCTGATGCTGCCGTAAGAAGGGAAGAAGTGACAAAGTGTCTTCGCCAGAAAACCAGGCTTAAATTCCTCGCAGCGTTTCGCCATTCCCTGAGTAATGGCCACCACACTTTCTGCCGCACAGATCACATCATTCGGTCCAAACTTTCCTTTCCCGTATTCCTTTACTGCATCCACGATATCATCACGGGATGTAAGGATACGCGTAGGTACAGGTATAATTTCATAATCCATCAATACACACCTCTGTATCTGCTTTCAGCCGGACCCGCCCCGGCTGCTTCATCAGGACTTTACGCCCCGGCTGTGACTGTGGTTCTTCCGTCACCTTTTCCCCGCCTTTTCCTGCTGGTACACGGCATCAATTTTTTCAAACCAGTCCTTCGGCAGACGGAGAATCTTTCCGCTTTTATCCGTAAACACGTTGGTAGTCGTACCTTCCACAAACACGGTACCGGTTTTTACATCCACAACCGTATACGCAAAGACCATCTTTGCCTTATTGAATTCCCGCATTGTCGTCTGTACTTCATACTCATCGTCAAAACGGGCGGAATGCTTGTATTTTACGCTGACCTCCCGTATGGGAAACAGGATACCGTCATCCATCATCCGGTTCAGATCCACACCGCATGCCCGCAGGTAAGCGACCCTTCCCATCTCCATCCAGGGCAGGTATCGGGAATGATATACCACAGCCATCAGGTCTGTTTCCTCAAACCTGACCCTGTCACGTATCGCTATCATAAAACCTCCTGGAAACATAAATCGGAAATTAATAAAACATACATTATATTATAGCAAACGTTCAGGGATTTGTACATATCTTCAGGCCGGCAGCCCGCTTCGTCACACAGAAAAATCCATTCTTACCGAAACAGACGGAGTCAGGGCATGATCAGAGTCCATGCTCTGCACCTTTATTGATCATTCCACTTCAACCACCGTCAGGTCATTGTCCTTTACACGGAAACGTACTTCTTTTCCCGCAAATCCGAACCCGTATATGCGTTCCGGGTCTTTCTGATACTGCGGTGCCGGATTTTCTCCCAGTACACCAAGCAAAGCGTCTCTCTTATCCATGGGAATCTTCGCCAGCAAAGGCTCCGGAAAATGTACGTTCAACTTTTGAAAAGCGGTTTGTTCCGCAAATCCGTCCACTGCCTCCGGATGGGAATCCGCATAAGCCAGATACGGTTTTATATCCAGTATTGGCGTGCCGTCCATCAAATCTGCGCCGCGGACATGGAGTACCGGTCCTTTCGGCGTATCCCATTCAATCTTTTGAATTTTAACCGACGACAGGCCGATGGCATTGGGGCGGAACGGGGAACGGGTGGCAAACACCCCTACCCTTGTATTGCCTCCCAGGCGCGGAGGGCGCACCGTAGCGGACCAGTTATTCCGCAAGGCTTCTGAAAACTGCCATATGATCCAAAGATGGGAAAAGCCTTCCAGACCCCGAAAAGCTTCCGGCTGCGCAAATTCTTTTTCAAATTCAATCCTCGCTTCCAGTGCGTCCACGATACCGCTCTGCCGGGGCACACCGAACTTGCTGGAAAAATCGGTTCGGATATGCCCGATGATTTTTACGGGAAATAATGCTCCAGCCACAGGATCAACCTCTTTTCATATTATCAGCAAATTAAAATTGTTTTCGGCACACAAAAACCAAACAGCAAAAATTATACGGGTATCCGTATCTGCAGAAACAGCTCTGGTCTGCCGTATCATTTTTCCATCTGTTAACGCTGGGAGTTTCTAACGATAAGTCAGACCGGCGCAATACTGCAAAAACTCCCATATCCAATACCACTGTGTGAGCCGGTCCCTGACATTTTCAATTGAAATTATAACACAAAAAAACAGGGCCCCGTGACAATATTATCAGCTATCGTCCCAAGGCCGCTCAAACATTCTTCAAATTCACAAACTCACAAATAGTTCCGTTCGCACATAATCGAACAGTCTGCTTACGCGTTTCCCGGTAAAACCGGCACCAAACTAACCGTGCCCTTTACCTTTTGAACCACCCCGTTCCAGCTTTTTCCGATACTTTCACCGGCTTCCCCAAAGAAATCCGATATGCTGCTGCCCCAGGATCTGATTGTTGTCCCTGTGGCATTTTTCCAAGACCCGAAAGCGGAACCGGCCCTGCTGCCCCAGGATTTCATGGTATCACTGATGCCGGATCCCAGAGAAACGGCTCTGTCTTTCGCTTTGTTCACAACTTTCGCCGCTTCTTCAGTCAGTTTGACATCACTTTCGTTCTCCATGCTGTCCAGGGCTTTCTGCACATCATGGATGTTCAGTACGGTCACCACCGTTCCGCCCAAAAAGCTTTCGAATTCCGTGATGATGCGGGCCTTCATCTTTTCATCCATAGTCGCATTGAGTGATTCCCCGATACGGCTTCCAATCTTTTCACCAAAATACGCACCCAGCAATGCACCGTTGACGGTAATGGAACCCAGGCTGAGCCCTCCGGTTGCTCCTTCCAACGCCCCACCGGCCGCCGTTCCGGCAGCAGTACCTGCCAAAAAACCAATTTGCTTGTAATCAAAGCCTGCCAGCATGCCGATCATGGATGTCATGGCCGTATCGGTCAGTTTGGCTACGCCCTCTTTTCCTGTAATGACGCCCTTTTTCACTTTCAATACCGTCTTGGCTTCTTCAACCGCATTGATGGCTATCATGGTAAGCTGCCGGGGTGCCGCCTGGTTCATGATGGATACCCGGCCGCTGTCCGCCGCCAGCACCAGTCCCACTGCTACCGCGGTTTTTATGCCGCTATCCCGGTCATTTTCCAAATCGTCCCGCATCAGCCGGGCTTCCCGTTCGCTCAGGGCCTGGCCTTTCCAGTTCTTTCCCGCAATGGTGAACCCACTGTTGCGTCCGCTGCCATTCACCTTCGGCGCATCACCCGTCAGTTCCACAGCCTTCGTAATATATTTTTTCAGCTGCCCGTCCAGCCAGCTTTTTTTGCTTTCACCCTTCTGCATCGCTTCTGCCAACGATCTGTTCTGTTCTTCCGTCTCCCGGATCGTATCCATAACCTCCTGGGCGATCTCTGTAATCCTATCCTTAGATGCGTTCTCCATCTTTTCCTGCAATCTTTTTTCTGTCCAAACATCCGGCGCCATGGATTCCTCTTTTTCCGCATAGCTGACAAGGGAATCGGAAATCGCCTTCTGGATACGGTCCGCATCCTGCCCGGTCAGCACGTCCGCCAGCGAACCGGTGGTTTTGCGTTCCGGTAAAGAGCTCAGATTCAGGGATCCGGATTTGTTTTCACCGCTGCCGGCATCCGACGCCGTTTCCCCTTCCGCAAAAGCGACACTGCATAACAGGCAGATTGAAAGAACCAACGCAAAAAATCTTTTCATCGGTATCCTCCTTCTATCGGACAAGTTCTTTCTAATCAGATTTATTATAACACACTTACGGTAAAAATCCGAATGTCCTACATTCCTGTTTAAATTTCTCCCGGACTCCAAGTGTATGCTACATAAAAATTATGTTTTTTCCGTGACAGAAAAGACCTGCGGTAAAAAAGCATTCCGCCCTTTCACCGCAGGTCTTCTTTCATTTTCAGTCATCCCTATCAACTTTGTATTTGCGTTCCAGTTCTTTGTAATGATCCAGCCCGATGAAGTGGTTGAACCTGCCAAACTCGATCATATTGGAAACCGTCGCATCCGTCGTTCCATTCTCCTTTAATCCCGTAAACAGGTCGTACAGGGCCTTGGAAACAGTATAGACGGCGCTGCATGCCCAAAACACCATCGAATAACCCATCTGTTCCAGTTCCTTGGCCGGAATAATCGGTGTCTTCCCGCCTTCGATCATATTGGCCGCCAGAAATGCGCCTTCCCCTTTCAATTCCCGGGCAAACCGCTCAATTTCTTCCCGGCTGCACAGCCCGTCGGCAAAGAGCACCTCCGCACCGGCATTCGCATACTGTTTGCAACGGGCGATCGCATCTTCGATTCCATATACAGCACGGCTGTCTGTCCGCGCCATGATCAGCGTTTCCTTATCGATTCGCGAATCTACAGCCGCACGGATTTTCTGCGCATGCTCTTCTGATGTGATCACCTGCTTACCTTCCATATGCCCGCAGCGTTTCGGCCAGACCTGATCTTCAAAAAAGATGCAGGCCGCACCGGCTTTTTCAAATTCATATTCCGTCCGAATTACATTCAGTGCATTGCCATACCCGTTGTCCCCGTCAGCAATGACAGGAATATCTGTCGCATCGCAAATCTCCTTTAACGCCGTAGCCATCTCCGACATGGATAAAAGCCCCACATCCGGTTGTGCCAGATGCACTGCCGTTACACTGTAACCTCCCATGGCCAGACATTGGATGCCGGCCACCTGGGCGATTTTTGCTGCCAGCGCGTCGCCTACTCCCGGTACCAGCACGATTTTTCCGCTGCTGAAAAGTGCCCGTAATTCCTTCCGTTTTTGTGTCGCTGCTTTCATGGATTAGCCCCTCCCGAAATCAATGGTTGAATCAAACATCCGGCATTTAACTTTATGCTATTTGTAATTATAACTTAAATCATAAATTTTTTAAACATCTTTCTTAAAAAAAGGAACTGATATCCGTCATTTCCAGACAGGTATCGGTTCCCAGACTGTAGCTATTAAATTTTTAGGCTAACAAAAAAGCTGTTCGCAAAATCGATTGCGAACAACTGAAATACGACATACTAAGAACTATATCAGGAATTATATCCTAGGACACAAAAACAAGGATATCGAAACGCTGATCCATACGTTTGTAACCAAGATCACAGTTTATGAAGATCATGCGATACTGATATATGGTGCAATCGGATGGAAGAGTGTTCGAATTTAATTGATGGTTGGCGGAGCGGGTGGGATTCGAACCCACGTGCCGCGGACGGCTAACGGATTTCGAGTCCGCCTCGTTATGACCACTTCGATACCGCTCCGAAACAACATGTATTATAGCATAGTTTTAAAAACTTTGCACATAAATTCTCGAAAAGTTTTTTCCTTTCCGATACCATCCGTACCGTTGCCTCATCACGTATCAGTCTTTATCATTCGCCGACGGCAACTCCTTTTCCGCAACCCTGCAGGATATGAAAAAATTTTTCACTACAGCGGCACAACGTTCCTCCAGAATTCCGCCGATGACCTGTGGCTGATGGTTCAGCAACGGATGCGACAACACATTGAACAAGGACTCCACTGCCCCCGCCCGGTTATCCCTGCAGCCGAAGACCACCGTATCCACACGGCTGTTGTAAATGGCACCGGCACACATGGGACATGGCTCCACTGTAACATATAAGGTACAGCCTCCCAGCCTCCAGTTCTGTAGCTTTTCACAAGCCTTCCGTATGGCAATCACTTCGGCATGAGCCGTTGCATCCATCCACTTTTCCCGCATGTTATGGGCTCTGGCTATAATCATTCCGTCCCTGACAATTACAGCTCCCACGGGAACCTCCCCTATTGCTGACGCTTTTTCAGCTTCTGCCAGCGCCGCCTCCATATATTCTTCATGCGACATATAAAAACTCCTACAGAAAAACCTGTCGAAACCGTCCGGGATGAGATTCTGAAAACCAGATCGAAGAACACCGCCAATCCCATCTCCGGTTATAGGTTCCAGGTTAGGTAACGGCATCATTCTCAATACCGTTTCCGCTTACGTTCCCTGTTCCAGAATTTCCTGCTCCTCCAGCAGTTCCTCCCATTTCTGCACCAGTTTATCGATTGTGTTAACATATTCTTCCCGCTCAGCCGCCATAGCCCTGCTCTTTTTGATGTCCATCTGGTTTTCCGGAACAGAAATCTGCTTATCCAGGTATCCTAACATGGCCTCCTGTTCCCGGATGCGCAGTTCGATCTCTTCTATCAATTCCGCCAGCTGTGCCGGACTGTGTTTGCGGATCGTCTTTTTTTGCAATTCCTTTTGCCGGGTTTTTTCGTCGGGGATTTTTTGTGTATCTTGTTTCGCAGTATAAGAAGAATTTCCTGCCGTTACAGCTTCCCCTGCTATATCAGTCCGTGATATCCCACGATCCGTTCCCTGGGACCGGGAATTCCTCAACTGCCCGGCCATGCCGGTATCTTCCGTCTCTTTTCGTTTTTCCTTTTCTTCCAGATAAAACCCGTAATTTCCTTTGTAGTCCCGGATTTGATGGTCCTCAATCTCCCAAATCCGATCCGCCACTTCACTAATCAGATATCGGTCATGGCTCACCACCAATACCGTTCCGTCAAAAACCTCCAGTGCCGCCTCTACCGTTTCCTTCGCCAGAATATCCAGGTGATTGGTCGGTTCGTCCAGAATCAGCAAGTTTGCGCCATCCAGCACCAGTTTTAGCAGTACCAGGCGCGCTTTCTGTCCCCCGGACAGTGTGCCGATTTCTTTAAACACATCATCTCCGTGGAACAGCATGCCTCCCAAAAGGGACCGCGTCTGCTCGTCCGTAAGCCCGTATTCGGTCAAAAAATTTTCCAGCAGTGTCTGCTTAGGATTCAGCCGTTCATAACTTTGGGAAAAATATCCTATCTTTACCCGGTTTCCAACCTTCGCTTCCCCTCCCAAGGCCGGAATTTCCCCTAAAATCGTGCGAAGCAGTGTCGTCTTTCCGCTTCCGTTGGGACCAATCAGCCCCACTTTATCCTTTCGGCGCAATATGAGGTCAGCATCATGCACCAGCACGTTTTCACCGTATCCCACCTTCAAGTGTTCAAGAACCAGCACCCGCTCTGCCGATTCCGGCGCCTTAGGAAGCCGCAAAGAGAATGTTTCGTTCTCTACCGGCGCATCCAACCTCTCCAGCCGATTCAGTCGGGACTGTCGCCCCCTTGCCATCTTGCTTTTAATGCCCGCCTTGAAACGACGGATATAAGCTTCCTGTTCCGCGATAAAATTTTGCTGGGCCTCATAGGCCGCCCTTTCCGTTCGTATCAGAATATCTTTCTGTGCCAGATATTTCGTGTAATTTCCGGTAAAGGATCGTAAATGTCCTCCTTCCATCTCCAGGATCCGTGTTGCCACGTGATCCAGGAAAGCCCGGTCATGACTTACCACCAGTACGCCGCCCTTAAAAGCCCGAAGATATCCTTCCAGCCATTCCATCATACGGATATCCAGATGATTGGTAGGTTCGTCCAGCAATAAAAAATCAGGAGAGGATACCAGCGCAGCTGCCAGCATCAGGCGCGTCTTCTGTCCACCGGAAAGACTGGACGCGTTCATATTCCACGTCGGCTCCGGAAATGACAGGCCGAACAATACCATCTTTAAAGTGGCTTCATAGCTGTACCCTTCCAGATATTCATAACGTTGGATCGCACGGCTGTAACTGTCCAGCACATCCTGACTGCCGGAAGCAGACGCTACTTCCAGATTCTTGAGCTTCTTCCGAAGGGCAATGATCTCGGGGTTGGCTTTCATCATAAAATCCCATACGGATTCATTTCCGATGCTGTCAAATCCCTGCTCAACAAACCCCACCCTGATACCGGGTTCAAAGCTGACGGTTCCGCGGTCTGCGTAACCCGGCTGCAACAGGCATTTTACCATCGTGGATTTCCCGCTGCCGTTTACACCCACCAGCCCGATTTTTTCCCCTTTGGCGACCATGAAGCTCACATCTTTGAAGACTTCCTGAACACCAAATGACTTTTCTATCTTATCAACTGTTAATTGCATTTCTATATTCCGTCATTGTACCAGATAATTTCCACAATACATTCCAGCACAGATTACGCTCCAAACCCGTAAGGATGGGCCTTGTGCCAGTTCCAGGCGGATCTTATGATTTCTTCTGTATTACTGTATCTAGGCTTCCATCCCAGTATCTTTTTACATTTGGCGCTGGAAGCGATCAACACCGCCGGATCTCCGGCCCGCCGTCCTTCTTCCTCAACCCGGAAGTCGATACCGGTCACCTTTTTTGCGGTCTCTATAATCTCCCGTACACTGAAACCGGCTTCGCTTCCCAGATTAAACACATTACTTGTGCCACCGTTCACTAAATACTGCATGGCCAGCACATGGGCGTCAGACAAATCCAGTACGTGGATATAATCCCGCAGACAGGTACCGTCCGGAGTCGGGTAGTCCGTCCCGAAAACAGAAACATGATCCCTAACACCCTGAGCCGTCTTTAAAATCAGCGGGATCAGATGGGTCTCCGGATTGTGATCCTCCCCGATAGTTCCGTCCAGCGCAGCGCCGGCTGCATTAAAATATCGAAGAGCCACATAGTCCATATCATAGGCCATGGTAAAATCCTTCATCATAGCCTCTATCATTAGTTTCGTACGGCCGTAGACATTGGTCGGGACTGTAGGAAAATCTTCTTCAATAGGTGTCTTTTCCGGTTCCCCGTACACCGCTGCCGTAGAAGAAAACACAAGGTGATCCACTCCCGTTTCATGCATGGCGATCAGGAGATGCAAGGTTCCTTCCACATTATTGTAATAATATTTCGCCGGATCCGTCATGGATTCCCCCACCAGGGAAGAGGCCGCAAAGTGAATAACCCCGTCAATCTCATATTCAGCAAGGATATGTTTTAAAAAAGGCACATCGTGGATGTCACCTGTGATCAGCTGTACGGTATCCGGTACAGAGGCTTCGTGTCCTGTTGACAGGTTATCAAATACAATCGGCGTAAATTCTTTCGCAACTGCCAGCGCACGTACCGTATGGGATCCGATATATCCTGCCCCGCCGGTAACTAAAATATTCATAGCTATAGTCTCCTTGTATAATTATATTATAAAAATAAAAAGCCGCTTGTTTTTATTATACATCAAGCGGCCTGATTTACCAAATAAAAGCATAACCGGACTTTGAATCATATCTGTCCGATCAGATGAAACCAAAGATTTTTCTTTTCACAGGTTCATTTCTCTTTTTTAACAATCCCGTTCAGGTATTGTAAAAATCCGGTCCGTAATTCCGGCCGGCGCAAGGCATATTCGACGGAAGCCTCCAGAAAACCCTGTTTGTCTCCTACATCATAACGGCGGCCTTCAAAATTATACGCATAGATCGGCTGGATTTTCAACAAGGCACGCAAACCGTCTGTCAGCTGGATCTCCCCGCCTGCGCCCGGATCGGTCCGTTCCAATATCTCAAAAATCTCCGGAGTGATGATATACCGCCCCAGCACGGCCATATCGGAAGGCGCCTCCTCCACAGGGGGCTTTTCCACCATGTCAGCTACTGCAAAAGTTCTCGGATCGCTGGTGCCACGCGTCGCTACAATGCCATAAGAAGACACTTTATCATGAGGCACCTGCTGAACACCCAGGACCGAAGCACCTGTCCGTTCATAAATATCAATCAGCTGGCGCAACGCAGGTTTTTCATCATTATACACTACATCATCGCCTAACAATACGGCAAAGGGTTCATTTCCAATAAACTGTTTGGCGCATAAAATAGCGTGTCCCAGTCCCCTTGGCTCTTTTTGACGGATATAGTGGATACGGATTTCTGAAATGCCACGCACCATATCCAGCAGTTCCTGCTTTCCTTTTTCTTCCAGGTTTAATTCCAGTTCGACGCTCCGGTCAAAGTGGTCTTCGATAGCCCGTTTGCTGCGGCCGGTAATGATCAGGATGTCTTCGATACCGCTGCCCAGTGCTTCCTCTACAATGTACTGTATCGTAGGCTTGTCTACGATTGGAAGCATCTCTTTCGGGGTGGCCTTGGTAGCCGGTAAAAAACGGGTTCCCAGGCCAGCCGCCGGAATCACGGCCCGGGTAATCGTTTTAAATTTCATGCTCATGCCGGTTCACCGCCTATTTCCTGTAATAATTCCTTCGTCTTTTCTTGCAACAAATCCCTGTCACCCCTTGTTTCCACGTTCAACCGTATTACCGGTTCCGTATTGGATGCCCGGAGGTTAAACCGCCAATCGGGAAATTCCACACTGAGGCCGTCCAGTCTGTCCGCTTTGCCTTCTTCATATTTTCTTTCCAACTTTGCAAGAACTGTCCCACTGTCTTTAACCTTACGGTTGATCTCCCCGCTGCAGGGGAATGCATCTTCCATAGCCCCAATCAGTTCTGACAATTTTTTTCCGGAAGAACAGATCATTTCGGAAACAATAAGCGCCGTGATCATACCGCTGTCGCAGAAGGAAAAGTCACGGAAATAATGATGGCTGGACATCTCGCCACCGTAAACCGCATCGTTTTCCCGCATACACTGTTTCATAAAGACATGTCCGCTTTTACAGCGAATTGGAATTCCGTCATGGCTTTTTACAATGTTTTCTGTGTTCCAGACCAATCTGGGATCGTAAACAATTTTACAACCCGGATATTTGTGCAGGAAATTCTCCGCCAGTAATCCGACAAGATAATATCCTTCCACAAACCTGCCTTTTTCATCGCAGAAGAAACACCGATCAAAATCCCCGTCCCAGGCAATCCCAAAATCCGCGTGATGTTTCAGCACGGCTTCCGCGGTATATTTCCGGTTTTCCTCCAGCATGGGATTGGGTACCCCGTTAGGAAACGTGCCGTCCGGCTCGTAATTCACTTTCACCAAATGGAACGGCAGATGCTTTTCCAACGCGTCCAGCACAGGACCCGCCCCTCCGTTTCCAGGATTTGCGACAATTTTCACCGTTTTCAATCTGGCCGGATCTATATATTTTAATATGTGATCAACATACGGTTCCGTAATATCCTGTTCCGTAAGGATGCCCCGCGCTTTGCCGGCTACCAGATGGTGGGGAAAATCGTCCCCCTTAACCATCTCCCCGATTTCTTTCAGTCCGCTGTCCGTGCCCACAGGCCGTGCATCCTTCCGAACCAGTTTCATCCCGTTATAATCCGCCGGGTTATGACTGGCGGTAACCATAATCCCGCCGTCCGCATCCAGATATGCAGTCGCGAAATAAATCATTTCCGTCCCGCACTGACCGATATTGATCACATTGGCCCCGCCGTCCCGCAATCCATCGCACAGGGCCCGGACCAGCCCGGGTCCGGTCAGCCTGATATCTCGCCCCACGACCACAGATTCCGCACCGAACAAAGCGCAAAATACTTTGCCCACACGATAAGCCAGCTCTTCATTCACTTCCTCCGGATATATTCCCCGGATATCATATGCTTTGAATGCTTTTGTATTCAACATAATATCGTGCTTTATCCAAACACCAAAACAAGTGCTTGAATCTCCTCCCGGATTTTTCTGGGGCTGTCCACCCCGCAATCCCCGACAGTATTGTTAAAACAAAATAACAACCGTCAAAGGGTACGATCCGCCAGATGTTCAGAAAAACTGCGATGAAATATCCGGCGATACTTTAACTATTCTTATTCTACCGAAAGAAAAAAAATCCTGCCGGGATGATAAAGAAAATGGCAAAGCATCTGGTCTCCCTCACAGAAACCGCAAATGCTTTGCCTGCCGTATTTCTTAAGGAGACGCTGATTAAATGAGTTTGTGCGATGAGCGAGGGCTTTTTGCGACTGACAAGGAAATGGCCCGAAGGCGCAGCCGCAGCTGCGTTGAGGGTCATTGACGCAGTCAGTCACAAAAAGCACCGGTCAGCGTGCAGACGAATTAATCAGCGTTTCCTTAATCTGTTGTTATTTTCATATCACATAGGAATCACGATACTTTGATCATATCAAATAGTTTCGCTCCCTCAACACCGTTTCAGCCGCCTCTCCCAAAAACCAGCGGATTGTTGTAAAAAATGCCGGATATTTATCTTCTGAATTCGGAACTAACAGTTCTTTGGCCAACTGCTCCAACGAATCCCCAACGGACATCCCCAGCCCTGTCATTTCCGCAACCTGCTCCTGCAGCACTTCAATGACCGCTTTACGCAGCCGTTTCAGACGCGGCGCATTCAGATTCAGTTCCCTAATCGTGTTTTCTGCTTTTATACGCAATGCATCCGGACAGGATTCCCTGTCCACCGACATAGCACCGGAAAAAGAATCAAAAGAAAACAATCGTTCCTTTGCCGGAATCTGCAACGGATTCAGTATTTCCGCCTGAATAGACTTTCCACCTTTAGGGACGTCGCAACTCCTGTCTTCCTTGATCCGGGAAAAACGATAACCCGCACCCTCCACCCGGGGCTGGCTCCCACCATGGCAGGCTCCCAACATGTTTTCCCATTCAAGGTGATAATTCTTCTCTTCATATTCCGTTCCATTTTTCGGATGAAAATGTTCCACACGGAAATCATCTACCATGTTCTCTTCATCTGTCAGCCTGATATCAATTTCACAGTATGCACACAACCCATGCTGATCATGTAGTATCTGCCATTTAAGCTGCCTATAACCGTCCCTGCTGCGGTGGTGGAACTTGTCCCAGGTATCGTGGGGATAGCGTTGTTTATAGCGAGCCAGCAAAACCGGTTCATCCGGACTTTTTTGTACCCGTTTCATATATCACGCCTCCCCTGCTGAACATGTGCCATCTTCCCGTCCCGAATTTTTTCTGCCTGTAATCTGGCGCTAATCTATTTTTTTCTGCGGAAATTACGGACACGGATATCCATATCCGCCCGTAACAGCGCAGGTTCCCGGCCCTTGGACCATTGATCCAGCTGTTTACGCAGTGTAAGAGCCTCTTCGCTGTCCCACTTATCCTCATTGACCAGTTGCAGATACCGCTGCAGTGTCCTAACGATAGGAAGTGTCAACGGACGGCTTGCCACATGCTGTATATCCCATAACAACTGACTGCTTTCCGCTCCCAGCGAGAATACGGGCTCTTCAATATCCACAAGATCATTATCCCAGCGCAGAATGCGGATACAGTCTGCGGGAACGCTGGTCAGTACCTGCGGGCTGTGGGTTGTAACAATGAACTGAACACTCGGAAATGCTTTCCGCAGATCGTTCACAACGGTCTGCTGCCAGGAGGGATGCAGGTGCATATCTACTTCATCAATCAAAATGACACCGGGTGTTTTCAGCGTCACTTCTTCCCCTAAATCAGGATTCAGTCGTGCCATACGATAGGCGATATCCGCTGCCATGCTGATGACACTGCGGGCCCCGTCGCTCATGGCATCCAATGGCAGTTCCCCTTTTTGCGGATGACAAATCAGAAGGTTCTGCGCTGCAAAACTGTACTTTAAATCATTCCATCCCATACTTTCGATACAGGTGATGATGGCCCTGTTAACAGCATTCAAAATATTTTTGTATGGATTTTTCGCATCCAGATGTTTTTCCGCAATGATACGGTCATACTCCAGTGCGCTTTCCGAAGCGTATCGGAACCATTGGGCAAATGTGTTGTAAGATCCGCTTGGCTCAAGGCATTCCACATATCCGCTGGTCCGGGACAGGTTAACATCCTTCCGTTTTAGCAGCACGCTGTCATTCCACATACGACTGGTGCCGTAATATCCCAGGACCGGAAGGATAATATCTGCATCATTGGGACGATTAAGTTCCTCGACCACTTTTTTTCCGTAATCGGCAATAAACTTGGCCGTAACGGAAGAAGTTCGCCCCTTTACTGTCTTTAACTCCCTTTTCCAGGAATACGGCTTGCCATCGGTTCCTAATACTTCCATTTCCAGAACCACTGGAAGCAAATATTTCATCCGCTGTATCTGCAGTTCTTTTCGTGATGTCGCCACTTCCAGCACCATACGGACATCATTCGACTGGATATTCCGTGTCCTGATTCCCGAAAAAGCAGCCAGATAGGGTGCCATGGCTATCGCAAGACCATCCAGGATCGCCGTTTTCCCCTTTCCGTTCTCCGCGACGATTACTGTCAGATTTGGACTGAACTCCATAGTAAAATCCGTATAGCAACGAAAATTCCTCATTCTTATCTTTGATACATGCATAGGACGCCATTGCCTCCTTTATAAAAAAACCGGACAGTTTTACCTGCCCGGTTCGGTTTTGTATTATTTCTTTTCTGCACCATTATCTGCAGGAGCCTGTGCATTGGGATCAAAAATACGGAAATCTACAATGGAAAATTTATTCTTTTCGGCTTTAAACACAACATCCAGAGCCATGGTCTTTCCCTTTTCAAAATTTGCAGCATACGATAAGATATGCCCGTCCTCAAACACCCGGTAAATGCGAAGATCCTTACTCGTCATCTTTCCGAGGTCTTTATTCATTTCGGCGAACATGTTATTGTATCTTTCTGCAGTCAGATCTTTGGCAAGGGCCGGATCCAAAAGGGAAACGACTTTATTATAGTCCTTTCCTGTAAAGAACTGATCCACGATTTTTGTCTCAGCATCCAAGTCCGTACCATAGCTGGCAAAACATACTGCGGAAACACTCACCATTACAGCCATTAAAAACAACATAAATTTCTTTTTCATCGGTATTATCCTCCTTTGATAATTCAATTTTTGTAATTCCGATTGTTACACAAACTATCTTTGCATTATTATTTTAATCCTTATTTGTGACAAAGTTAAGTCATTTTAGAAAATTTATTGTGGCGGCAAACTGCGGAAGCGCTCCACGGCCTCCTGCGTTGCCTCCCGGCTGGCAAATGCAGTCAGGCGGAACCAGCCTTCTCCCATGCTTCCAAACCCGGAACCGGGCGTCCCCACGATCCCCAGGTTTTCCAACAGATAATCAAAAAATTCCCACGACTTCATGTGGTTCGGGCACTGCATCCAGATATAAGGTGAATTTTTTCCGCCATAATACGAGATATTTTTCTCTTCCAGCACATTCCCGATTAGTTTGGCATTTTCTTTATAATATGCCAGATTTTCCCTGCACTGCTTCTGTCCTTCTGGCGTGAATACCGCCTCGGCCCCTCGTTGGACTATATAGGGAACTCCGTTAAATTTGGTAGTCTGTCGGCGCAGCCACATCTTATTTAAAAACAGTTCCTTCCCCGTCTTCGTTTTTCGTTTCAACACCTTCGGAACCACCGTATACCCGCAACGGGTTCCAGTAAATCCTGCAGTTTTGGACAGCGAACACAATTCAATCGCACATTCCTTTGCGCCTTCCACCAGAAAAATGCTGCGTGGTAATGTTTCATCCCCTATAAACGCTTCGTAAGCGGCATCATATAAAATTACCGCATCCTGCTTCCTTGCATAGGCCACCCATGCTTCCAACTGCTCTTTGGAATACGCTGCACCTGTCGGATTATTAGGCGAACACAGGTATATGATATCAGCTTTGACGGCATCATCCGGCATCGGCAGAAACTGGTTTTCCGGGCTTCCCTTCATGAAGATGATCCGACGCCCGCGCATGATGTTCGTATCAAGATATACCGGATAGACCGGATCCGGGACCAGGATGATATTGGCATCGTCAAAAATATCTGTAATATTGCCACAATCACTTTTTGCGCCATCACTGATAAAAATTTCTGATGATTCCAGCGAAACGCCGAATCCGGCATAATATTTCACCAGCGCCTCGTGCAGGAAATCGTAGCCCTGTTCCGGCCCATAACCCCGAAAAGTTTCCTTCACACCCATTTCGAAAACCGCTCTTTGCATCGCCTCTACCACAACCGGAGCAAGGGGCAGTGTCACATCCCCAATCCCCAGCCGGATAATCTTCTTTTCCGGATGTACCGCAGTAAATGCCGCAACCCTATGCGCCACCTCAGAAAACAGATAGCTATCCTCCAGTGCAGCATAATTTTCATTTACCCATGCCATACAGCCTTTTCCCCCTCATTCCATAATTTATTCCAATACGCTTATTTATCCGGTTTTATCATGTAACACCGGTAATAATAAAACAGCATAAATCGCATTGTTTGCATAATTGTTAAATTAATTCATCGTCCGGAATATCAGTCTCACCCGTAAATACTTCAACAGCGGGTCCCTGAAGGAAGATATGGTTACTCCCACTTTCATACGTCACCCTTAGCAGCCCACCCCGGGCCTGGAGATTCAGTGGCTTATCCATAGTCCCGGCTTTCTTCAAGCGGATGCAGGCATAGGTCACGGCACAAGCGCCGGTACCACAGGCCAGAGTTTCCCCGCTTCCCCGTTCCCATACCCTGAATTTTACCGTATTATCATCTATAACCTGAACAAATTCAGTATTGACACCTTCGGGGAACAGTTTGTGATGTTCAAACTGGGGACCCAATTCCTCCAGATCGATGGAATCCACATCAGGGACAAACACTACAAAATGAGGACTTCCCATGGATACAGCAGTTCCATTAAAGAAAAACTTTTCCTTATATGTTTTATTGTCAGTGCCAACGATAGTAGTTTCCCGCAATACCAGGGACTGGTCCACAAAAATATAATGATCCGTGATCATCGGTATCATACGGGGCCGTGTCTCCGGTTCTCCCATATCGACTTTGGCTTCCGTAACCTTGTCATTTTTTATTGTGAGCTGAATCGTTTTGATACCGGATAGTGTTTCAATCGAAACAGGATTCTTATCAGTCAGATGATGGTCAAAGACGAACTTGGCCACACAACGGATACCATTTCCGCACATCTTCCCTTCAGATCCATCAGCATTAAACATGCGCATCTTAAAATCGGCCACCTCCGATGGACAGATCAGAATCAGTCCATCGCTCCCGATACCAAAATGATAACGGCTTACATATCTTGCCACAGCCTCAGGATTGGAAATTTCTTGCCGAGTACAGTCTACATAAACATAGTCATTTCCGCAACCGTGCATCTTGGAAAATTGAAATTTCATCCTTTCCTCCCCTTGTTCCATTTAATCACTTCTCGATATTGATTCTCGTACTTCTCATTGTCAATATTTTATCATTTAATTATATCGTGTTTATAGAAAATGAACAAGTAATAAATATGATTTCATCAAAAAATTACCATCTTCAAGCAAGAAAAAGCCCCCGCACAATGTGCGGGGGCTTTGTTCCTGACCGGCAACAATCTATCCTCCCGGGCCGCTTCCAG